>CAMBHX010000005.1 GCA_945867285.1 Sulfuricurvum sp. IAE1 | reverse complement strand
GTTTCTTCGAGGATTTGGGTAATCTCTTTGGCTTTTGTACCACCACTTGGTGATGAGGAAGAGGTGAGTTTGATAATGTCTTGCTGTTGCTCATTGAGTTCAACAAAACTGTCCCAACCACCACAGTTGGTACATTTTCCCATCCATTTGGGAGTGGTGAAACCACAGTGTTGACATTCAAATAGGGATGATTTTTTCTTGGCCATTTAGATTTTTGTCATTTCGTTACGCAACATAGCCCCATTCATTAAAAAGAGATTTTAGATTGTGATCGTTTTCAAAAGCTTTGAAATAGAGATATTCGGGTGCTATGTCCAGTTCATCTGACCACTGTATCGTATAGTCTACCTTGAATTGTGAAAATAGATTTTTGTCTTGCAATGGGTAAAAAGGTTTGAAGCGTTTGATAATCGATTCCAAATCAACAACACCGTTTCGTCCATCACTAAACTCTATTAATAATTTGTAATCACTCAGATATTTTGCTTTTACTGTACTTAACATCATTTATTTACTTCTTCCCCAAAAATAGCATCCAAAATCCCATCCACAAAATCGTATTTGTTAAACGGTATGAGATGCTCGGGTTGTTCCCCTACGCCGATGTAGAGTATGGGAAGTGAGAGAGCGTAGGCGATACTAAAGACACTTCCCCCTTTGGCAGTTCCATCGAGTTTGGTGATGATGATGCCATCTATCCCAACCATTTCATTAAATGCTTTGGCTTGAGAAATAGCGGACGAGCCTTGTGTCCCATCGAGGATGAGGATTTTATGGTGAGGCGCTCCGGTATGGGCTTTTTCACAAATACGGACAATTTTTTTAAGCTCATTACCCAGATTTGCTTGGGTATGTAAACGTCCTGCGGTATCAATGATGACTTGCTCAAAGCCTCTTGCTTTGGCGGATTCGATGGTATCGTACGCCACGGCACTGGGATCGTGTCCTTGACGGGATGAGATGATAGGCACTTCGAGTTTGTCCGCCCAACGAGTTAATTGTTCGATTGCAGCTGCTCGAAAAGTATCAGCAGCTCCTAATATTACACGTTCGCCATTGTCTTTGTAGCGTTGAGCCAACTTGGCAATAGTGGTAGTTTTTCCGGCACCATTAACACCGATGATGAGAGAGACTGTGGGTTTGTTGGGGTTTTGTGGGAGGGTGTTTTGAGCATAAGAGAGTGTTGAAAGTAGCTTTGAGCGCAACTGTTCACGCGTGATTTCGTTTTGATAAAACTCACGCATGAGAATTTCAACTAGAGCATATTCGACATCCGATTCGAGGAGGATATTTTCCAGTTCATCTCGAGAAATAGTGGGTTTTTTATCGGGAATAATGGAGCTTATCGCATCAACAGTTTTTTGGAGACCTTTTTTAATAAAGCTAAACACAGTTATTTGCCCAGCGCTTGAGAAATATCACTATCAATCATCTCTTGAGGTGTAGCACCGGTATAATGGGTGACGTACTTTCCGTTTTTGTATAGAATCATGAGAGGGATAGGAAACTGTTGTCCGACTCCTATGGTAGAGGCGATTGAGCGAGAGAGGGCTTGATTATCAGCTTTATTAGAGATGAGATACTCTCCACCGTATTTTTGTTTCCATTTTTCAAGTTCGTCGTTACTCACATCGTCTTCGATAGTCAGTCCCATAATAATCAAATCATCACCAAACTTTTTTTGCAACGCTCCTAAATGCTTGACTTCAGCACGGCAAGGAGGGCACCACGTAGCAAAAATATCAAATAAGACAACTTTATTTTTGCCTTCATCAAGAGTAAAATTACTACCTCGTTTTTCAACTACATAGGATTCCCCACTGGTATCAAGGAGATTAAAACTGGCAGTGGAGACTAACGCTTCGCTGGAGTCTTCTTCGCCACATCCACTGAGTAAAAAAAGAGAAAGAAAAGGAATGAAAAGTAAGGATAGTCGCATAATTAATGTCCAATTGTATAGAATGTTTAATTATAACGCATAAAGAATTGAATATGACTAAAAATGAATTTCGCATCCAGTGTATAGAGCGTCAAAAATTGGCATACAAATATAATAAGACGTACAACAATGCTGTTATTAATAAAAATATCCAAAAAACACTCGGACGCATACGAAGGCAAAAAATATTGCTTTATTGGCCTTTTGGATTTGAAGCAGACATACGTAAGACAATCTTTAAGCTTAGGGCGAAAAATTCACTTTACTTACCGTTTATGGAGGGCGAAAGTTTCAAGATGGTACCATTGAGATTGCCGTTGGAGCGTAAAGCTTTTGGGATTTATGAACCACGCAATTCAAATTTAAAATTAAAAAATATAACTATAGCTATTGTCCCTGTCGTAGGTGTGGATGTCACCGGTGCCCGAATTGGTTTTGGCAAAGGTATGTATGATCGTTTTTTTCCCACATTGAAAACAAAACCATTTACCATTTTTGTGCAGTCTTGTTCTTGCGTCTCATCGTTGTCTCTTTGTGATGATTATGATATTGTTGGAGATGTACACATTACTCCCGATGGGGTGCGTAGCTTGTAAGGATTAGTATGTTAGAAACTCTACTCATAAACAGTGGTGTAGCCACATTGGGGGGAGTAATTGGATTTTTAATTTCTAAAAAAATGTCATTATCGCAGTTTGATCATTATGAAAAAACAGCTCAAGCAAAAGCTAATGCTATTGAATCTGAAGCTCATTTATTATTGGAACGATCCACAAAACGGTCACATGAAATCGAAAAAGAGGCATTGCGAAAATACGATGAAGCGTATGCTCGTGTTCAGTCGGATTTGAGTATTCAAGAAGCATTGCTCTCTCAGATGAAAAGTGATTTTGAGGAATCTCGGCTTCGTGAGTTGGCATCGATGGAAAAACTACGCAATGAAATTGAGTCAAAACGGCTCACTGTTAATCGCAATGTTCAGACATTAGAAAAACTAAAAAATGATTATTCTCTAAAAATGCAGCAAGCATCTTCTATTTTAGAGGGACGTGCGTCTCTTTCAAGTACCGAGGCAAAAGCATTATTATTGGAGCAAGTGCATCAAAATTCACGGCTCGAATTAGCCCGTCTCACTCGAGAACTTGATGAGCAAAGCCGTGAACAGCTCAAGCGAAAAGCGGATTATATTTTGGCACAAGCCACGTCACGATTTGCAGGCGAGTTTGCATCGGAGCGATTGGTAAGCGTTATCCATCTTGAAAGTGATGAGCTTAAAGGACGTATTATCGGTAAGGAGGGACGCAATATTAAAGCGCTTGAAACGATAAGCGGTGTTGATATTATCATAGATGAGACTCCCAATACAATCGTCGTCAGCTCATTTAATCTCTATCGTAGGGCAATTGCGACTAAAACGATACAACTGCTCGTGGAAGATGGACGTATTCAGCCATCACGTATCGAGGAAATTTATCAAAAAGTAACGGATGAATTTGAAGAGTCTATTGTACGTGAAGGGGAAGAGATTGTTTTTGATTTAGGCCTTGGGATAATGCATCCAGAGTTATTACGATTGGTCGGACGATTGCGTTATCGTGCCAGTTATGGTCAAAATGCTTTAGGGCATACTCTTGAAGTAGCACATTTGGCTGGTTTGATGGCATCGCACATGGGGGGTGATGTACAATTGGCAAAACGTGCTGGACTGTTACACGATATTGGTAAATCACTTACACATGAAGGAAATGGTAGTAATCATGTAGAGTTAGGAGCACAAGTGTGTCGCAGATTGGGTGAAGATCCTGTAGTGATAAATGCTATTTATGCTCATCATGCTCAAGAAGATATAAAAAGCATTGAATGTGCATGTGTGTGTGCTGCAGATGCTCTATCAGCCGCACGCCCTGGTGCACGACGTGAAGTGTTGGAGAGTTTTGTGAGACGTGTGAGTGAAATTGAAGAGATTGCTACAGCAAAATATGGTGTCAAGCAAGCATATGCAATTAATGCAGGGCGAGAAGTACGGGTTATTGTAGATACTCAAAGTATTAATGATGATGAAGCCATGTTGTTGGCCAAAGAGATTGCATCAGAAATAGAGCAAAAAGTACAGTTTCCAGGAGAGATAAAAGTTAATGTTATTCGTGAGAGCCGAAGTATTGAGTTTGCGAGGTAAAGTTATTCTTGATCGTTTTGAGAATCATCATAAGGGTCAAGATGTATGAGGGCGTGGACAGTATTGTCTGGGAAAAGATTAGCAAGCAAAAGCTCGATTTTGTCACCAGCTTGGTGTGCATCAAATAGTGACGTACTGATGCTAAAAACGGCATGAACACTGATATAAATATCTGATCCCGATTTTCGTGTGCGTAAATCATGATATCCATTGATGCTCATTTGTGAATCCAACAAATGGGTAATTTGATTTACATCATGCGGAGGTAATGCAGCATCTAGCAGCATCAACGTCCCTTCTTTGATAATTGGATAAGCCGAATAAATCATATAAGCACCAATCAACATTCCCAAAATAGGATCAATGAGAGTGTATTCGGTGAACGAGATAAATATTAATGATACTAAAACAGCACTATTACTGATAAGGTCAGTTTTGTAATGTAACGCATCAGCTTTTATAACCATGTTTCCTGTTTTTTTTGCTACAACACTCAAAAACAGTACCAATCCAGCAGTAATAACCATGGAGCCAACCATAACAATTATGGATAAATCGAGATGTTCTAACGGAGCTTTTTTGAAGATTTTTGAGATAGCTTCGTATATAATAAATAGTGCAGATAAACTAATGATAGTTCCCTCAACGACAGCAGCAAGAGGTTCAAGTTTACGACGTCCAAAATTAAACAGTTCATCAGGTTCTTTGTCTGAGTTATGTAAAGCAAAATAGTTAAAAATTGAAACAACCATATCTAGTAATGAGTCGATGGCAGAGGCTAGGACTGCAACAGAACCGCTGAGAATTCCTACAAAAAGCTTGACACTCACGAGGATAAAGGCAACAGTGCTAGAAATAAGAGTAGCTTTTTGTTCAATACGCATGAGGGGATTTTAGCCTAAAGTTGATAAAATTACTACAATACGAGGTAAGGGTGGTGAATTTGGATTTAAATAGTATTCGTACTGAGCGACAAAAATGGATGACATGGAAAAATATCGCTCCTCTTCGTGACGCATTGGTAAACTTACCCAGGGTGAAAGAGGTGAGTGAATTTGGTGATACCGTTCGAGTGGAAAGTGATGAAAGTATAGATATACTAGAATTAGAGCGTGTGGCACGTATGATGATGCCATGGCGTAAAGGGCCATTTGATCTTTTTGGATTACATATCGATACGGAATGGCGAAGTGATTTGAAATATAATTTTCTACGCCCTCATTTCAACTTGTCTGGAAAAAAAGTAGCCGATATTGGGTGTAATAACGGGTACTATATGTTTCGAATGCTCGAAGATGTTCCTGCTAAAATAGTAGGGTTTGATCCTTCTGCACTATTTAAAACCCAATTTGATTTTATTAACCATTTTGTCAAGAGTGACATTGTGTATGAGCTGTTGGGTGTCGAACATTTACCATTTTATGAAGAAAAATTTGATGTTATCTTTTGTCTTGGTGTTTTGTATCATCGTAGTGACCCCGTGGGAATGCTTAAAGATTTAGCCAAAGGATTAGCGGAGGGTGGTGAGATTTATCTTGATACTTTTATTATTGATGGAGATCAACCTCATGCGCTTTGTCCAGCTGGAAGTTACTCTAAAATTACTAATGTTTATTTTGTCCCAACACTTAAAGCGTTGGAAAACTGGTGTCTGCGTGCAGGGTTTAATAATTTCGAGATATTAGGTACGGTTGTAACAACGAGTGATGAACAGCGTAAAACATCGTGGATTGAGTCCCATAGTCTTGAAGATTTTCTCGATCCTGCCGATAGTAGTAAAACAATAGAAGGGTATCCAGCACCTATGCGAGGATATGTAAGAATTTCCAAAGGACAATAATGGCAAAAGATACCGAAGATAACTTGTTGCAAACAATTAACAAAGAGCCTGATCTTCTAATCACACATAATAAGATTAACAGTACCTTTAGCGGTGAAGTGGTGAGGTTGGATATTGGATATTCGAAAGTAGTGCTTGATACAATTGAAGTTATGCGTGCAGACGATGTTGGATTGGTGCATGGTGGATTTATTTTTAGTGCAGCAGATTATGCAGCGATGGCAGCTGTTAATGAGCCAAATGTTGTGCTTGCATCGTGTAATTGTTTATTTTTATCACCTGTTCGTGTTGGTGATACAGTAACCTTTGAAGCCACTGGAAACCAAAAAGAGGGTCGCAAACGAACTGTAAGTGTTAAGGGCTATGTTCATGACATCAAAGTGTTTGAAGCGGATTTCAAAACGGTGATTACTGAGCGCCACGTATTACGGCTGGATTTACTCAAAAATATTGAAGAATAGCAGTTAAAGCATCCGCAACCAATAATCAGCGTTTTTTTGTTCATTAAACAGTGTTGTAGGGCCTCCATGGCCTGGATAGAGTATCTTGTCTTCAGTCATTAATTTCATTTTTTCCAAGCTTTTTTTCATATCAGTGGCACTGGAATAGGGAAAGTCATATCGCCCGATGGAGTTGTGAAACAAAAAATCTCCGCTAAACATCACATCCTCGATTTCAATCATGGAACATCCTGGGCAATGACCTGGAAAGTGATGAAATTTTACCGCAATTGCCTCTATATCAAATTCTACATCTCCATCTACCTCAACATCAGGGTATGATGGAGGTAAATCAGGCATAAAGCTACTACCTGTAAGCATTGGGACATCCCCTTTGGGAGTATACAGAGGAATCTTCAGTTTTTCTTTGAGCTCTTGATTGCTCCAAACGTGATCAAAATGACCGTGAGTGTTAAGAATTGCAACTGGATTAGTAACGTTAGCAAGTACCCAACTTGTAGCATCGACACCCGGATCGATAACCAATTCTTTACCATCGATTTTGACAATGTAGCAGTTGGTTTGGTAGTCACCCATTGGTTGGCGTAAAATATCCATCATTGTCTCTTTTTTAAATCAAATTCTAGCATAAAAAGCTCAGCTTTTTTGACGAATTCAAAGAAAATACAAGTCAATTTTAAATTTAATTTAAGATAACTTTAACATTTTGCATATTTTTTATGTTGACAAATTTTGCTAACAGCGTTGCAAGTTCATAGACTTCGTTATTTTTCATTCGTATACATCCACCTGACTCATTTCGCCCAATAGTATTTTCATTTAACGTTCCATGAATCCTATAAACATTACTTCCATTGACGGTATGAGTTAAATTGATTTTTGCAGAACCCATAAAATTATACTTGTGTCCTGATGGAATTGCCAAAGGTAGGTTAATGTTTTTACTTTTTTTAAAAAACTTAATTGTCTTTGAAGTAGGATACCAAATTGGATTAAAATTGATAGCTGTAATACTGCCAGTACCTTGAGGTATTTTTATATCTTTTCTTCCAGTGGATACTTTATACTCTTTTAATGTAAAATAATTTCCTCTTGAAAGCCCCTGTAGAAGCATGTGGTTTGACTTCGAATCAACGCTAATAATTAATTGTTGGTATTTAGTAATTTCTGATAAATCGTTTAGATGCTTGCTTGAATCTATTTGGTGGACTTTGTTATTCAAATTGACAGCTGGTAAAATAGCCATGGATATATCTTTAATGTCCATGGAATTTTTCAAGACAACATTTACTGTATTTTTTTGTATTGGCTGAGGTTCTATAGATTCATTTGTTTCAATTATAGTGATGGTTTTTGGTAGAGTAGTCGACACTGTATCAGATGTTACATGATTCAATTCATTGTTTGCTTTTGGCTCAGAAATGGAAAGTATGTTTTTCTTAGTTAAAGTGACTTGTTTAATTTGATGTTTGGATATATTGTCATCAAGTAATAGAGATGGATTATTTACCTTATAAAACGGTATCGTTTCAATGACATTTTTTGGTTTTGTTAAATTAAAAGGGATTTTTTTGATAAATGGTGCTTGTGCTTTTGTGATTTTAGAGAGGTTAATAGTAAAAACTTTCGCTTCTTTATAAAAATCAAAAACACCATACATTGTTTTATATAATCCATCAGTATCTTTAATGATAAAAATGTCTCTTATAGGATTTGGGATATATTGTGTTGCACAACTTAAGGCGTTTTTATATTCTTTTACCGAACAAATAGAAATAGTATATTTAGAAATACTTGTTATATTTTCATCAGTCATCATAAGCGGGATGGAATCTTCTATTTTCTTTTGAACTGGTAGTACCACTTTTTCAGGGGCTTCTTTGATGATTGTGTCTCGATGAAAAAACTTTGTAATATCAGGATTGTCTGTTTTAGTTAAATCATACTCTAGTTCTCGAATAAAAGGTTTTTGTGTTTTTAGCAATTGAGGTAAAGTTTTTTGAAAGTTTTTGATTTCAGCGTAAGAATTAAATGCGCCATATGTTGTTTTATACATTCCATGAATATCCTTGATGATAAAAATATCAGCTTTTGGATTGGTTAAGTATTTTTCTTTGAAGTGTATAGCACCTTTATAATCAGAAGTTGTACAGACTGATAAAGTATATGTACGATCGTTTGCCGTTGCAATTAATGCAATTGATGAAATAATAAAAATATTTTTAATATAATTCATCTTTATCCTTAAAGTTCTTACTCAAATAGTACCAAAATATTACTATTAACTGTGTTAATGTTTAAAAAACTCAGCTATCTCTGAAAGTACACTTGCGTTTGGAATTTTTAATAGACTACTTACTGTTTTTATCTTATTGTAAAACCCTATTTTTAGGCTTTAACTAGTTGTTATAGAAGTTCTAGCATAATTACAGTTATGAAACTTTATGAAACTCTTCAAAATATTTTGACAGCCACTGCACCTATCCAAAAAACTGCACTGTTTAGGGACTTTTATCGTTTGTACTGCGACGGAAAAATCACACGAGATAATCAGTACCCCACGGTAGTGTTTAATCAACCATCCTATCGAAATTTTTGCATTGTTATGGATCAAAAAGAGACGATGAGACGAGCAAAGTTAGGAGGTGAGCGTGGGCAAATACAACTATTACATTCTATTGCTCATATCGAATACAGTGCTATTGACTTGGCATTGGATGCAGTGTATCGATTTCGTGATTTAGGTGAAGAATTTGAAAGAGATTGGCTCGCTGTGGCAGACGATGAGGTACGACACTTTTTGATGATTGAGGGCTTATTGCAAGAATTTGGAAGCTATTATGGAGAATTTCCCGTTCACGATGCACTTTTTGATGCGTCAGTAAATACACTGGAATTATTAGAACGTATGGCAGTGGTTCCCCGTTATTTGGAAGCTAATGGTTTGGATGCAACGCCATTGATACTTGAAAAGTTGAAATCTTTTAAGTCCACGGTAATGATTACTAAAATTATAGATGCACTACAGATTATACTTGACGAAGAGATAGACCATGTACTGAAAGGGGACAAATGGTTTAAAGTGGCATGTGAGCGTAAAAATACTCATTATGATTGTTATTTTGATATTATTGAGCATTTTTATCCCAGCTGTTTTCCTCGAAAAGTAGGAGTCAATTGTGAAGCACGTAAACTTGCTGGATTTGAGTGTTATGAGCTTAAAAAAATTTCATTAGTAAATTGTTAACAACTTAATACAAAATATTAGTTATAATGCAATTAGTTAATTTTTTAATAAGGTGTTTTGTGTGAATAAGTATGAATTAATAAGCCGTTATTTGGTCGGTTTTTTACGCTCAGAAGTTCACAAAACGGGTTTTAGAAAGGTCGTTTTAGGTCTTAGCGGTGGATTAGATTCTGCTGTTGTAGCGGTTTTGGCACAGAGAGCATTTGAGCAAGATCTTTTGTGTGTCAAAATGCCTTCCCACTATTCGTCGCAAAGTTCTTTAGATGATGCGGATGCATTGGTGAAAAAATTCGGTCTGATATCCGAAACACACAGTATTGAACCAATGCTCAAGGCATACAGTGGAGGTGAAATGTCATCTTTACGTATTGGAAATCTTTCGGCTCGTTTACGAATGGTAACGCTGTTTGATATTTCGGCACGTGAAAACGCCTTAGTCTTGGGGACTAGCAATAAAAGTGAGCTGATGTTAGGGTATGGAACACTGTATGGGGATTTGGCAAGTGCTCTTAATCCCATTGGTGATTTGTATAAAACTGAAGTATTTGAATTAGCGCACTATTTGGGTGTTAATGACGACATCATTTCAAAGCCCCCTTCTGCAGATTTATGGGAAGGTCAAAGCGATGAAAATGAGATTGGGTATTTGTATAGGGATTTGGATAGGGTTTTAAAGCTTTATGTCGAGTTGCGATGGAGTCGTGAAGAACTTATTGAGCATGGGGAGAAGCCCGAACTGATCGATTTGATTATTTCAAAGATTTATCAAAATCAGTTCAAGCGTAAAATGCCATTGATTGCGAAGCTAACATCTCGCACACTCAATCATGACTTTAACTATCCTAGAGATATAACAAAATAAGAGGAGTTTTTAATGAGTATTCCGTTTTTTAGAGTAGAGATTGGTGGAGACGAACGTGAAAAAGTTGATGAAGTTTTTGATGGCGACGCTCCTAATATTGTTGAAGAGTTAGAATCAGCTTTTGAATTATACACTGGCGCAGGACATGCATTAGCAACTTCTAGCGGCACAAGTGCACTTCATCTTGCGATGTTTGCGATTGATCTTAAGCGTGGAGACAAGGTTATGTGTTCGATTAACGCTTATCCAAATGTCCCTGAGGTAGTACGTCATTTTGATGCAGAGCCTATTTTTGTAGATATTGATCCTGATGTATTTAGTATGGATTTAGATAAGCTTGAAGCATATTTGATGGAAAATAAATCTAAAAAACTTAAAGCAGTGATTGTCTCGCATGTAGCAGGTCAAAGTGTTGATCTGGATCGATTGTATGCTATTGCAAAACAGTATGATGTGAAAATCGTCGAGGATGCCTCGGATGCTTTAGGTGCTACCTATAAAGGAGCAAAAATAGGTTCTACGGGCGCTGATATCACTTGTTTTGATTTTAGCCCACATTTACGTAAAAATGTGTGCAATGGTGGGATGTTGGTGAGTGATGATGAAGATATTATCGAACGTGCCCGTCTTTTACGTCACCATGCTATGGATGCTGAGGATGATGCACTTGGATATATTTACAATGTTACCGACATCGGAAGCCATTATACCATCAGTCCATTGGATGCTGCAGTAATTTTAGTACAGTTGGATAAGCAAGATGAATTTATAGAGCGTCAGAGAGAAATCGCTGAAATTTTTAATGAAAGACTGGCGGTTGCACCTCATATTTCACTCCCTGTTGTACAGCAAGAGCATGCATTTTCACTCTATATCATCAAGATTGATAAAAATCGAGATTCGTTTGCGAGAGAGTTGAGAGAGAGGGGTGTTGAGACGGGACTACATTACATACCTTTACATCTATTGAGCTATTATAAAACGAAATATTCCTTACGCATTAACGATTTTCCTGTGGCATTGCGTAATTATTCTCAGATTCTTTCTATCCCTAATTATGCGGCACTTAGTGATGATGAGGTCGAAGAGATCTGTGATGCTATCTTAGATGTGGCAGCTTCTCGAGTTTGAAGCGCTTCTTTTTTGCATGGGGTGAGCATTATCTCTACACCCCCTCTATTTTTCAAAAATCTCTTTCTCTTCTTCTTCTCCCATTGAGTTGGCTGTATTGTCTCACAGCCTATGTTAGATATGTTTTTAGTACTGCTAAGACATTTGATATTCCTGTTGTTAGTGTAGGTAATCTCACCGTCGGCGGAAGCGGTAAGACACCTTTGGCGATGGAGTTGGCAAAACATTTTACAAAGCCAGCCATTATACTACGAGGCTACGGACGCAAAAGTAGCGGTATGCTAGTCGTTAGAGACCAAGAGATAGTATGTGATATTAATGAGAGTGGTGATGAGGCGATGGTCTATGCTCTTGGATTGCCTCATGCGATTGTGATTGTCAGTGAGAAACGAGAGAATGCGATTATCAAAGCCAAAGAATTAGGATGCGAGGTAGTGTTTTTAGACGATGGCTATGGTAAGCATAGTATTGAGAGGCTTGACATTGTGATTGTTGTTGAGACACCCAATACTTTTTGTTTACCATCGGGAGCGTATCGAGAGAAGTTGTGGAGTGGTAAAGAAGCGATTGTTGTGAGTGAAAATAGAGATTTTTTTCGTTCTGTTGCCATCGTTAATCCAACGTCAGCCATGGTTCTTGTAACAGCTATTGCTAGGCCACAGCGACTAGACCCATTCTTACCAGATGTAATTGAAAAATTTTATTTTGAAGATCATCATTCTTTCACCCGAGAAGAGATAGAAGAGATCCTAAAAACAACGGGTGCTACGAGCCTCTTGGTAACTTCAAAAGACTTGGTTAAAATGTCATCATTTAATCTTCCACTTTCCATTTTGGAGCTCTCTTTAGAGTTGGACGAGAAACTTATCACAACCATCAAGGAGTACGTATATGCTACGTAAAATTGAAACTGTTAAAACTCTCATGGACGCTATGCCATTTATCAAAGAATTTCGTGATGAAATTGTAGTGATAAAATATGGTGGATCGGCTCAAAGTTCACCGCAACTCAAAGCGAAATTTGCTCAAGACATTGTCTTGCTTCATTTAGTTGGAGTTAAAGTGGTGATTGTGCACGGTGGAGGAAATCGCATCAGCGAGCTTTTGAGTGATTTGAACATCCCAACAGAGTTTATCGATGGTGAGCGCGTGAGTACCCCTGAAGTGATGCGTGTAGTAGAGATGGTGCTCAGCGGTGAGATAAACAAAGAAATAGCATCACTGTTAAACTCCCATGGCGCTAAAGCAATCGGTATCAGTGGAAAAGATGCCCATTTCCTCAAGGCAAAGCCCAAAGATGCGCAAAAATTTGGTCTAACAGGTCGAGTAGAGAATGTCAAAGCCGATGTGATTCACAATCTTTTACGAGAGGGTTTTATTCCTGTTATTGCCCCAATAGGAGCAGATGATGAAGTTGGTCATCCAGGATACAATATTAATGCTGATTTGGCAGCGTCAGCGATTGCGGCAGCGATTGGTGCGTGCAAGGTTATTTTCATGACCGATACTGCAGGAGTTTTGAACAATGACAAAGAACTTTTCTCAACTCTTACCGAGACACAGGTCAATGCATTAAAAGCGGATGGAACGATTCATGGCGGTATGGTCCCTAAAGTGGATTCTTGTCTGGAAGCTGTCGATGCTGGGGTACACAAAGCTCATATTATTGATGGACGTATCGAACATGCAATTTTACTCGAACTTTTCACTTCTGAAGGTGTTGGAACACAAATTACACTTTAATTGTTGAAGGTTTTTGATAAAAGTCTATACCTTCTATAAGAGTATTGTACTTTGTTTTTGGCTATAATTTTGCACTTTTTATTGGGGTATATAATTATGAAATTTATAGAAACACGTACTAATGACGGGATTCATCCCAATGAAGTGACTTTCTCTCAAGCTATTTTAAGCCCAATTGCTTCTTTTGGCGGGTTGTATGTTCCCAGAGAATTACCAAGTTTGGGTGAACCATTTTTGTCCAAGCATTTGAATTCTTCCTATAAAGAATTGGCGTTTGATTTACTCACAACTTTGGATATTGATATTGAGCCTTCTGTTATTAACGAAGCATTAGCACTGTATGATAAGTTTGATGACCCATCTAATCCTGTACCCGTAGTCAAGGTAAGAGATGACCTCTATGTGAGTGAATTGTATCATGGGCCAACACGTGCGTTCAAAGATATGGCGTTACAGCCTTTTGGTATTGTATTGTCTTCAATTGCTCAAAAGCGTAATGAAGAGTATTTGATTTTGGCGGCAACGAGCGGTGACACAGGTCCAGCAGCACTGGAAACATTCAAAAATCGCCCAAATGTTCGTGTAGTATGTCTCTATCCTGATGGTGGAACATCAGACGTACAGCGGTTGCAAATGGTGACAGAGGATGCCAAAAATCTTAAAGTTATTGGTATTCATGGTGATTTTGATGATGCTCAAAGTGCACTTAAAAAACTATTAGGTTCAGCGACATTTAAATCGACACTCAAATCCAAAAACATCTCCCTATCCGCTGCTAATTCGGTTAATTTTGGGCGGATTATTTTCCAAATCATTTACCATCTTCACAGTTATTTGGAATTGGTACGCCAAAATGTTATTATTATGGGTGAAAAAGTCTACCTTGATGTCCCAAGCGGAAATTTTGGAAATGCTCTTGGTGGGTATTATGCCACCAAAATGGGATTGCCAGTTGAGAAAATTATTATTGCTTCCAATGAAAACAATGTATTGACTCGTCTTATCAATACGGGACGATATGATTTACGCCATGACAAGGTCGTCTCAACAACATCTCCAGCTATGGATATTCTCATTTCTAGTAACGTAGAACGTATTTTGTGTGATCTATTTGGCGATATTCGTACTAAAGAGCTCATGGAAAAACTTGAAAATGACCGTTTTTATACTCTAGATGATGATGAAACGATGAAGCTACAAGCAATGTTTTCAGCTGATTATTGTAATGGTTCAGAAGGAAAAGCGTATATTAAAGAGGCATTTGATGGAGGGTATTTGATGGACCCTCATACAGCCACATGTTTTAAGGCTTACGATTGCTGCGCCACACAGCCACTTAAAACGATTGTTTATTCGACTGCTGAGTGGACAAAATTCTCCCCTACAATCGCCAATGCTTTGAATGGCGTTGTGGATGTACAGGATATTGATGCTCTCAAATCGATTAGTAAAACAGCAAATACTCCTATTCCTACAATGATCCAAGGGTTGTTTTCTAAGCCTATTGTTCAAGATACAGTGATCGATAAAGAAAATATTGAAACAGAGATTTTGAAATTTTTAGAATGAGGAAGAACTTATCCTCGTTCATTAAATTCATCATTCTTTTTAAGTGACATACTTGATTCCATAAGTTTAAGTTCCTCGTCTCCATTAAGTAAGATCTTATCGGATGTCTGAAGTTGTGATATTTTGAGCTTTGTTGGATAGCTACTTCGAGCAAGGATATGTTTAAAACAATTGAGACGTGCTTTCTTTTTGTTGTCAGATCGGATAATGATCCAGGGTGCATGAAGTGTATGTGAAGCCAAAAGCATTGAATATTTAGCAATGGTGTATTTATCCCATAAGTCTTGTGATTTTTCATCTACAGGTGATAGTTTGAATTGCTTTAGAGGATCTGTTTTTCGTTCTTTAAACCGTCTTGCTTGTTCATTTTTAGAGACAGAAAAATAAAACTTAAATAGAATTATCCCTGAGTTTACTAGCATTCGCTCGTATTCACCCACTTCATGCAAGAATTCTTTATGTTCTTCTTCGCTGCAAAATCCCATAACCGGTTCAACTCCAGCACGGTTGTACCAGCTTCGATCAAAAAAGACCATTTCACCTGCACTTGGGAGATGTTGAACATAACGTTGAAAATACCATTGGGTTTTTTCAACATCTGAAGGTTTGTCTAATGCTACCACTCGGGCTCCACGTGGATTAAGATGCTCGGTAATTCGTTTTATCGTTCCGCCTTTACCGGCAGCATCACGTCCCTCAAAAATCATTAGAACTTTAAGCCCTTTGTCTTTAATATGATTTTGAAGTTTAAGCAGCTCGATTTGAAGGTTTTTTAGCTCTTCTTCATATTCCACAACACTGGCTTTGACCCAAATGGAAAGGCGCTTTTCTCGTTTTGAGTATTTTTTTTCTTCAGTAGCATTTTCATTATTTGATTTTTTTCGATCTTTATGAACAATATCGTCTAAGTTGGTTATTGTTACAATTTCATCTTTTAGCATGGCATTTTTTGCACCCATAGGGGACCTTTGTATTTTTATATGGTTGCTAGATTATAACGCTATTGAAGTTTATAATGACTTCAAAATCAAGGCATTTACTTCTTCCGCTGTTGAACAATTTGCAAAACAGCTACTCTCACCACAGATTAAAAACCCCTCCACGCTTTCATCTGATTTTAGCAGTACAAATGGTGTGTCAAATGATGTGCATTTTGTAAGATTTTCTTTGTTTCCCTTAACGATACGATCTCCTTTGAGGTAACGAACTGTTTGCTCGGTAAGTTTTGGGTAATAAATCGGAGTTTTCATCAATTTAAGTGAAACATATTCAAGACTTTTAAAGGCAAAATAGCGGTACTTGTGATCAATAAGACTTCCTAGGCTTAGTAGAGTGTCTACCATCATTGCAAGTGCACTAGGATAAGAACCATCATCCATTTCGGCGACAGTGGGGAAATCTCCACGGCTAAAATACCATTTTCCTTCGTCATAAAAAAGCTCTAGTGCTTTATTGGCGAATTGTTGTGCACGTATGAGATACACTTCATCAAAGGTGTCTTGGTAAGCTTGAATAAGTGTATTGGACAAATAGGCGTAATCTTCTAAAAATGCTTTTATTTTTGGTTTTTTATGAATAAGCGTGGTGTGGTAGAGTTGATCATCGATAAGCATGGTTGAGAGAAGAGTATCTAGTGAAACGATGGCCTGCTTATTGTAGCATGATTCTTGTGAACCTAATACAAAAAGTGATTTTATCATCATTGCATTCCATGCAACGTTGATTTTACGGTCGATAAAGGGGTAGGTTCGATAGGAACGAAGTTTTTGACATTCATGTACAAAATCATTAAACCAGACCGGACGTTCCAGTGTTGGGAGTGTGACGATAGTGCTACTCTCAAAATTTCCAGTAGGGGTGAGAGAGAGCAGGGCAGTTGCTTCTTGAATATTTTCACTATTTATTTTAGTTAATATTTCAATGATTTGATCATAGGTATAGACGAAGTATTTTCCTTCGTGACCTTCAGTATCTGCATCACTTGCACTGTAAAAGAGATTGTTTTCCATCATCTTGGCCATCATAAAATCGGCAGTTTGGAGTGCACACTGTAAGAAATAGGGGTTGTGAAATTGAACAGAGGCAAGCGCATAAAGCTCACATAGCAGTGCATTGTCATAGGTCATTTTTTCAAAATGGGGCACAAGCCACTCATTGTCAGTACTGTAGCGACAAAATCCCCCATCTATGAGATCATATAACCCTCCGCGAGCCATTTTTTCAAGTGTCGTTTGAATAATAGCGTGAGTGTTATAGGTGTCTGAAGAGAGTGCCATAAGTGTTTTGAGTGTGGAAGTATGAGGAAATTTTGGTGCTTTTGAAAAACCGCCATGAATTTCATCAAAATTATCAGATGCTTGCTTGATGAATATTTCTTCCATTGATTCGTTGAGTTTTGTGGCTTGAATGGGAGTATTTTTAGGTTGCATAAAGCTCATGATTTCATCAGCATTTTGTAGTAACTTTTCATCATTTAGTGCGATTTTATTGGTAATAATAGCAGTGAGTTCACTAAATCCCATCATTTGATTTTGATTATGAGGAGGGATATAAGTGGCTGCATAAAAGGGTTTATTTTCTGGTGTACAAAAGATAGAGAGTGGCCATCCACCTGATCGACGATTTAACATAAGATGTAATTCTTGGAAGTGTTTATCGATATCAGGACGCTCCTCACGATCAACCTTGATACAGATAAAGTATTGATTGACAAAATCAGCAATCTCTTGTTTTTCAAATACTTCATGTTCCATGACATGACACCAATGGCAGCTGCTGTAACCTATCGAAATGAAGATAGATTTATGTTCGGATTTTGCTCTTTCAAATGCTTCATCGCACCACGGATACCAGTCGATAGGGTTGTCTTTGTGTTGTTGTAAGTAAGGTGAATCTTCGAGTGCAAGACGGTTGGACATGGTAGTTTACCTAATGTTGATATGCTATTATTGTACTGTTAACATTGTTAAAATAAATACTGTTTAGTCAATTACTAAATACGCTATAATTGCTAATTATACAAAGGAGATTTATGAGATTGTTATTGCTTCTTTTTGTCACCATCACTCTTAATGCTGTCAGTTTTTTACAGCCCGAGGAGGCATTTAAACCTAAAATATCTATGGTTGATGGTGATACCGTTTCGATTGAAATTGGTCTAGGTGATCAGATTTATCTTTATCAAGATAAGCTCAAACTTGAGGATGCAAATTCTAATGATGGTATTGAGTTTATTAATATTTTAAATTTGACAAAAACGGTTGAGCATGAGGGTGAAAAAGTTTATGAAGATTCACCTGTCATGACTATTGATTTAGTCCAAAAAGGGGATATTAAAGGTAAGCATAACATACATGTAAAACTCTCTTTTCAAGGTTGTTCAGCAGTAGGATTGTGTTATGAACCTCAAGAAACTATATTACAAATAGAAGTTGATGCGAATGATTTAAGTGTGAAATCCACTACGTTAACTGCAAGTAAGATTTCCCCAGTCGTCCCTGAAAAGATTGAAAACCCAGCCTCTGAAACGGATCAGATTGCCAATGTTATCCAAGAAGGAAGTCTATGGTTGATACTAATTAGCTTTTTTGGATTTGGATTATTGTTGTCGCTTACGCCATGTGTTTTTCCTATGATTCCTATTATTTCTTCAGTGATTATTGCTCAAGGTGAGGGTATGGGGACTAGACGAGCATTTTTTCTCTCGTTCGTATATGTTTTGTCGATGGCAGTTGCTTATACGATTGCTGGAATATTGGCGGGACTCTTTGGAGCTAACTTGCAAGCAGCATTTCAAACACCATGGATTATTACGGTATTTGCTGCTATTTTTGTCCTCCTTTCGTTATCAATGTTTGATGTGTATGAGTTACAAATCCCTAATTTTATTCAATCACGCCTCTCAAAATGGGGTGGAAAACATAGTGGTATAACAGGTATTGCTATTATGGGATTTTTGTCGGCATTGATCGTAGGCCCGTGTGTTGCAGCGCCATTAGCTGGTGCTTTGATTTATATCGGTCAGACGGGTGATGCACTGCTGGGCGGAGTAGCATTATTCTCACTTAGTATTGGAATGGGAGTTCCTTTATTGATCGTAGGGACGACTTCAGGACGCTTTATGCCCAAACCTGGGATGTGGATGGATGTTATTAAAGCCATTTTTGGTGTGATGTTACTAGGCATTGCTATTTGGATGATGGGTCGTGTTTTGGATGAAAATACAACATTGTTGCTGTGGGGAGGATTGGCAGTTTTTGTAGCAGTTAATATGAATGCTTTAGAACCCATAGGTCAACATCCTGCATGGAGCTCTAAGTCTAACGTGAAAGCATTAGGCTTGTTAATTTTCTTGTATGGACTTACACTTCTTATTGGTGGTATGGCGGGGGCTAAAAATCTCCTTCATCCGCTTGATCCTTTTGTGAAACAAAACAGCGAGGTAGTCGCAACTACTATGTCGCATAAGTCATTTGAAAAAATCAATTCTATTGAAGAATTGGATTCGATTTTAGTGGAAAATAAAGGGAGGCGTGTGCTAGTCGATTTTTACGCTGATTGGTGTACTTCGTGTAAAGAATATGAAGAGATTACCTTTTCGGATAATGCGGTTAAAACGGCTATGGATGATTTTGTATTAGTGCAAGTAGATGTTACTGCCAACGATAATGCGTCTACAGCAATTACAAAAAAATACGGTATTTTTGGACCACCAGCTATTTTGTTTTTTGATGAAAAAGGGATTCAAAATAAAGAAGCGACTATTATAGGGTTTAAAAAACCAGAAGAGTTCTTGACACACCTAGGAGAGATGAAATGAACAAAATAGTATTAGGATTGACTCTTATAGCTTCAACACTATTGGCAGATATTAAATGGGCAAAGAGTTATGAGCAAGCTCTCATTCAAGCTGCCAAGGAAAAGAAAAATGTGATGCTGATGCTGTCCAAAGAGGAGTGTCCTGCATGTGAGTATATGGAGGGTGTTGTTTTTGAAGAATCAGCTATCCAAGATAGTATCAATGCGAAATTTGTCAGTGTGCATATCGATGTTCAAAAAGATAAGATTCCAGCAGGGCTAGGATTTATGGGGACTCCAACTTTCTATTTTCTTAATGCTAAAGGGGCAAAGCTCAAACGCCATGATGGTGCTGCCAACATCCCCGATTTTATGGCTATTTTAAACAGCGTAAAAAAGTAAAACTACTTTTTTACCTCAACAAGCTTTTCTAAAATATATAATTGCATCTCTTTGTGAGTTATCTCTTTCTCTAGTGCTTCTGAATAGATTTTTGCTACGTCTTTGGCATGTAGTGTGTAATCAAAATGGGGGAAATGGTTCTCCCATCCTTGTTTTAAAATTTTATGGGCAACAGTATCGATGAGATACTCTTTGAAAATTGCATACATCGCAAAAAACATTCCTGTAAAAACAACTGCCATAATAATCAATAAATGACAATCAATTTTTGCCAAGGCTTTATGAAATAAAAATGCCAACGGCAGCATAACGATATGCCACAGTGCTATAAATACAATATAGCTTTTACCGACACTAAAGCGAAAACCAGGGATATTTCCCTCGAGTTTTAGCCCCTCTTGGTACATCTTATTGGTACGTAACAAATCTCTAAAAAGCATTGGGGAATCAGAGAGTGTGAAAACATATGGGATGATTTTTTCATCCATGATACGGTTGATGTGAGTTTTAGCCCATGAAAAAAATCTCGTCATTGTTGTTCCTTAATGATATCGGACATACGCTTTGCGCTACCGTGTTGTAAAAATAGTCGTAATTGCGACGCTTGTTTGAAAAATTTCTCTCTATCCATTGTGAGATAGCTATTATACAGATTTTCCACTGTGACCTCGTCTTGGATAAATTCAGGATGTAACGGTGTATGATAGTGGTAATCGAAAAGAAGGTTGCCAAGACCTGCATATTGGAGCTTTATAAGTGCACGACCAATTATATAATCCAGTTTTTTCGCAATATAGACCAGTACAAAAGGTGTTTGGATGAGGCATGCTTCCAGCGTCGCTGTCCCGCTGCAAATAAAAGCAAAATCACTGTTGGCAAGTGTAGCATGGGCATCATGGGTGATTTCAAAAGCGCTAATATCACCATAGAGTTCATCGATTTTTGTGTGCGAAAAATGTGCAGGGACAACGAGCATGGCGGTACATTTGATTTTTGCACGTACTTCTCTAAAAATATCCATCAGTTTTTTGATTTCTCCAGGGCGACTGCCAGGCATAAAAGTGATAATCCCTGTAGGGCTCAATGATGTTTTTTGTACGGTGATCTCATCCAGTAACGGATGACCAACGTATTCGATAGGTGCGAGAGGCGAATAATATGAAGGTTCAAAAGGGAGTATGGAACACAACTTGGTTATGGTTTTTTCCAGCACAGGGATACGCTTTTTTTTCCATGCCCATGCTTGTGGGAGGATATAGTAAATGATTTCTTTGTTAGGGTATCGTTTACGTAGTGCTTTTGCCAAAGGGAGATTGAACCCTGATGAGTCGATAAGCAATACTTTGTCGGCATCATGTGCCAGCTCTACCATTTGATCCTTGAGACGAAAGAAAAAGGGAAGTTTTGTAAGTGCATCCACAAACCCCATGATGGCTGTGGAGCGTAGATCGACGATACTTTCTCCTAGAGATTCATCAAAAATGCCGCTTAACTGGATTTCATCACCCAATTCTTTTGTCAGATAACGCAAGTGAACGTTAGCGGAGTGCTCCAGTGCAGATACTAATAGTTTCATGATCCTCCATCCCCACGTATACTAAAATTACTTTTTTGACGTGTAGCTTCTTCATTATATTCACTCAAAAATGTTGTTAGCGCATTGATCTCTTGATCTTTGAGCATAATGGCAAAAGGTATCATCATTTGCGCCAATTGAGTTGAGGCTTTTTTGGCTCGATATTCTTTGAGCTTATTGTCCAAAAAGGCTTTTCGTCGGTATGCCAATGAGGGGTATTGATTCATGCCTCCAGCAGTTACGCCATGACATCCGTTACAGCCTTTGGAAAAATAGAGCTTTTTTCCAGATTCGTATTGGGGTGATGCAGATGTGGCGTGCAGTGAAATGCCCATTAACAACATAACGATAAAATGCACTTTTTAAACCTTTGTAGCCTATAATTATAGTTAGAATTCTCAAAAAACAAAGTTTTTTGTAGCTTTAGGGGGTTGTAGGGAAATTTGTCCCTGCCATTTAAACGGATGCATTCGTTTAAATGCATAACATTATATCTCAAAATGCGAGGATAAAATGGTTATTCAAAATGCCATAGTGTGTGATTGTCATGGTGAGCGTAAAACAGATGTGCAGATACTGGATGGAATTATTACGGCAATTGGAGACAAACTTACCGATGATGAGTGCATTGATGCCTCTGGCTGTTACTTGCTCCCTGGGCTTGTTGATACCAATGTTCGACTCAAAGATGATGGACTTAATCGAACCAATTTGGAAAAACTTTCACGACGAGCCCTAGCGGGTGGAGTGAGCACTGTGGTGTTGGCAAGTAATTTGGCTCCACGCATTGACAATGAAATAACCTTGGAGTTTGTACAGCAGCATCGATGTTTATCCAATGGTGCTACGATTGAATCGACGGTAAGCGCTCTCAATGATGCAGGAGCCCTGAGTAACATAGCGATTATGCTCAAAAAAGGGTGTGTAGCTATTCATACGTCAACAATAAATGATTATAATCTTATCTCTCGTATCGCTCAATATCTTCAAATGGCGAAAAAACCTCTATTGTATACGGCACAAGAGCAAAGCTTTATTGATAGTGGTGTCATGAGTGATGGTGCTATTGCATCACACCTCGGGCTTCCGGGGATTTCTCCCCTGTCTGAAGTTGTTCATGTGGCTAGTATGATCGAAATCGCACGTCATTTCAAAATAGCCATTGTTTTTCAAAGCATTACGCAAGCACGATCCGTTGAACTGATTGCCCATGCACGTCAAGAAGGAATTAGTGTTTCATGTGAAGTAGCCATCCATCATCTGTTCAAAAATGATTCTGCATGTCTTGGATTTGATACGGATGCCAAAATTACACCGCCATTGGTTGATAAGATCGCTCAAGAGACATTATTGGATGCGCTAAAAGCAGGGAATATTCATTCGTTGAGTGCATTGCATCATCCAAATTCTGATATTTACAAAGACATTACCTTTTATGATGCTCATGAGGGAACAACATCGATTGAGGAATATCTTCCATTATTGTATACCTATTTGGTGGATACCGGTATTATTAGTATCTCTAGGCTTATAGAATTGACCTCTTTTCAACCTGCCAAAAATATTGGTATAGTCAGAGGAAGCATAGCAGTCGGGTTGCCATGTGATTGCGTAGTGTTTGACCCAAACTCGACCACTTGCGTTGAACATCACCACAGTCTTTATAAAAATGAAGTACTAAAAGGTAAAGTTGTGATGGCTGTGTGTCGTGGTGAAGTGACGAAGTTTTAACAATTTATTTCTCCCGCATCGTGAGCGATGTGGGTAGGTAGGGGGTTGTAGGGAAATTTGTCCCTGCTATAAAAGCGGATGCATTCGTTTTGATGTTATACTATAATGACTTGGCATTCCTAAACTCAGCAATTTCTGCTTCGACCATCTCATCAATCATAATGTTGTAAAGACTTGTCAGAAGATTAGGTGATACCCCAAATTCGATCGCGCGCATACGCACACGATTGATAACAGCTTCCATTCTCTCTTTTCCTTTGATTTCATCGACAGATTGTTTGAATTTTGCAGCTTGCTTGACGTAGGCGTTACGTGCAGCTATGAGTTCGACAATAGAGTCATCCAGTGTATCAATATAATTTCGCAATTCTTCAAGACTTTGGCATGTTTCGATCTTCATAATTAGTATCCTTTTGAATTTTTATAGTTTATATATCATACCATTATAATTCTAAAAATACTTCAAAAGTACACTGTGTGCGAAGCTGTAATTAAATTGTAATAAAACTATCACACATTTTTATATAATAAACACTTATCTACAGTTTTTTAACCTATTTTACTAATTCTTATAATATTTTAAGGTTTGTGAGCATATGATGCTTTTAATTTACAAACATAGGAGAATCATCACCATGAACATGACACGACGTGATTTATTTAAATTTGCAGGAATCAGTGCAGCTGCAGCTGCTGTAACAGGATGTAGTACGACAGCATTTGATCCGCTTCCAGCAAAAGGAGCAGCAACTTCACTTAACACAGCTAACAGAGTGCTTGGTAAACATCAAGTGGTGATTATCGGCGGAGGCTGGGGTGGACTTACTGTTGCCAAAGAGCTCAAAAAAATTGACTCGAAATTTGATGTAGCAATTATTGAAAAAAATGACAGTTTTATGTCTTGTCCTTTGTCCAACTGTAACCTTGGTGGAGTTGAAGGATTTAACCTTGGTACATTGACACATGACTACGATCAAGCGATTGAAAAAAATGGTTATGGAATGCTTACAGCGTCTGTTACTGGTATTGATCGTGTAGCAAAAATGGTGCACACTTCTAAAGGTTCTGTTGGATACGACATTTTGGTTATGGCTCCAGGGATTGATTATAACTACAAAGGTCAATTTCCAACGTGGGATGCTGCAAAAATTGCCAAAGTAAAACGTCTTGCCCCAGCAGCGTTAGTTCCAGGTGGAGAGCATATTGCATTGGATCGTATGGTTAAAAACATGGACGAAGGTGATGTTGTTATTACAGTTCCAGCCGGGAAATACCGTTGTCCTCCAGCACCATTTGAGCGTGCAAGTATGATCGCGAACTTTATGAAAAAAGAGGGGATCAAAGGAAAAGTTATTATTCTGAATGAAACTGCTGAAATTGCTAAAGGTGCAGCGTTCAAAGAGACTTGGAAAGAAGTTAATCAAGGAGCTGTAGAACACCGTGATAATTGTAAAATTATTGATGTTGATGTTGATAAAAAAGTCATTACGTATGTACAAACAACATTTGCCAATAAAGAAGATACAGTAGGCACTAAGCAAACGCTTACACAGTCATATGGTGTGTTTAATTTCATCCCACATAACATGTCAAGTCCAGTAATCGAAATGTCAGGCGTTGCAACGACTGCAGATGGTTTCAAAAAAGTTAAAATGGCAAGTAGTGCTGAAAAACCTGTTTCTTTTGCAACAGCTACGGATGCAAATGTATTCGCAGTGGGTGATGTTGTTGGTCATGCAATTCCTCCAAGTGGTCAGTCATCTATTTGGTCAGGTAAAGAGTGTGCGAAAGAGATCGCTCACATTCTTCACGGTAAATCATACAGTGTTGCTTCTTCACTGCCATACAAAAGTGCAAATGTATGTTATTCTATGGTCAACGGTAGTCCTGAAGAAGCAATCATGGTCAATCATGAGTTCATGGTCTCAGGTCCAGTTATCGGAAGCAAGGGTAGTGTTCCAAAAGGGGATACTGTTAATGATAAATACCGTTCTACTGCCCTTGCTAAGGCGACACGTGAGTGGTATGCAGGTGCTATGAGAGACTTGTTTAACTAATAACTGATGTTTTACGCACCAAAACGAATTCATCCGTTTTGGTGGCAGGGACAAATGTCCCTACAACCCCCTAAAGCTACAAAAACTACGTTTTTGAGAATTTTAGAGGCACTTCAATTTTTTTTGCACAAATCAATCAAAAATCTGCTACACTATAACCTCAATAAATTTTTACACACGGAAAACATCATGGAAAGAAGAAGCTTTTTAAAAGTAGTTGCTGCAAGTGCAACAGTTGTTGCGATAAATCCATCGCTTATACGCGGGACCTTGTATGCTGATAATGGTATGTTGTATCGTGCCTACGAAAGAACTCAGTTAATTGCTGCTAATGGTAAGCCTATTTTGGCATCCAAACTTGAAAAAGAGGTCAATTATATTTTCAACTATCCCTACGCTTCCACTCCTTGTCTTTTAGTTGATTTGCCCAAGCCTACGGCGACCGATGTAGAACTCACTAGTGAGACGGGTGAAAAATACATCTGGAAAAGTGGTGTTGGGAAAAATCGTACTATCGTAGCATATGTAGCTATTTGTACCCATCAGCTGACACATCCTACACCTTCGGACAGTTTTATTAGCTATGTCCCTATGAATGGAAAAACAATGGCATACGACAAGAGCGGAATTTTTGTTTGTTCATCCCATCTTTCCGCTTTTGATGCGCAAGCAGGAGCCAAAGTCCTAGGCGGTGCAGCTACACAACCACTATCAGCTGTTGTGCTCGAAGTCGCTGCTGATGATACCATCTGGGCTGTTGGTATTTTGGGGGCGGATAAATTCCAAGATTACTTCAAAGCGTACAAGCCTGAATTAAAGCAATTTTACAATGGTCCAGCCGAGGCCAAAAAACTCGTTTCTATTTCGGCTAAAACAGTTAAGCTCACAGAGTTTTCAAAAGAAATTATCCAATACTAACAGAACTTAGTTACTAACTCCACCCTAAAGGAAAAAAAATGAAAAAGTCACTCTCTATTATCGCATTGTTATTACTCACAGGTAGTTCATTAAGTGCAGCTCAAACTGATCACCGATCGATGTTGATGAAAGATATGCGTACGATGTTAGAAGCAATGGAGCAAATTCAACGTGGAGGTCTCTACTCCTCAACTGAAGATATGAAAGTTGGTGTCAAAAAACTCCAAGGGACTCTCAACTCACTAGAGAGTGAAGATGTCAAGTGGATTTTGCCAAAAGATCAAAAACATGCGTTTGCTTTTGCTCAAAAATCAGCAAAGATGTTGCGTATGTATTCGGATGATATGATTGTCTCTATCGAAACAGGACGAATGGATGACGCATTAGAAGACTATACCCAGTTGCTCAAGCAGTGTACGTCGTGTCATATTAGAATTCGTAATTGGTAATCTATATTACAATCGCTCCTAATCCCGTACTGGATACGGGATACTCAATCTCTCATATTTAGAAACCTATAAGTCTTTTTTATCACATTATTATCTAGCAATATAATAAAATGTTATTATATTGGGCTGGATTTGATCTAAATCAAGAAATATTTAAGAAATGAATGCTAAACTACTTGCATGATCCTATAAGATTAACTTATTTGGACTTTGTTAACAAGGAGAGAGAAAATGAAACTAGGAAAATTAAGTTTAGTTGCTGTT
>CAMBHX010000004.1 GCA_945867285.1 Sulfuricurvum sp. IAE1 | reverse complement strand
TTACTTGTCATCTCTTCCATCGCTGCTGCTGTCTCTTCCAAACTTGCCGCTTGTTGATTACTTGCCGTTGATAGCGCTTCGACTGATTGTTTTAGGTCTTGAGCGTCGCTATTGAGATCCATCCCGTTTTGGAGTGTGTTTGAGAGCATAGTAGTAATTGATTGATGCATGTTGTTTAGTCCCATAACGAGTCGTTCTAAAATACCTCCTTTTTCATCTGTTGGAGAGAGTTTGGCTGTACGAGTATAGTCATTTTTCACATAGAGTTCTAAAATCTCATCAATCTCTAAAAAGCGTTTTCGGTTGCTATTTATCATATCGTTCAAGGTGACTTTAAAGGAATTCATTTCTGAAGAGGCTGGAATCGCCTCAATAAATTCGGAATACCATCCATTTTTGACTCGTGAAACGATACGTTGAGATTCTGCAACAGCATACATATCTTTTTGATTTTGAAGTATCATGTTTTGAATTCTAATTTCTATGATTTGCTTCACTTTATTGAGGCTATTATTAGAAAATTTAGATTTTGAATATCGAAACACATTTCGTTTTCCTTCAAAAATATCAAAAGATTCATTGATGATGTTTTCTAACAGTTGTGTATCTTTAGTATTGATTCCAAACATTATTTTTCCTTTACTTCAGTGTTTTATAGAGGGCTATTGAGGATGTTATTTCATCTTCAGTGGGTTTTTTACGGCAAGACATGTAGTAGTGCTTGCCATCACGTAAAACAGGATAAACAGTTGCATAGACCCAGTAATACTCGGAGCTGTTTTTAACGGCATTTTTGACAAAACCAGTCCATGTACTACCACTTTTTACGGTATCCCATAAATCTTTGAATGCTGCTTTTGGCATATCGGAATGACGGACAATATTGTGGGGTTTACCGATTAATTCATCGATAGTGTATCCTGCTACTTCACAAAAGTTGTCGTTGGCAAAGAGGATATTTCCTTTGTCATCTGTTTCGCTGACGAGAAATGCTTCTGTTGAGAGAACTCTTTCATTACCGCTCACTGTATAAATACTCATATACTTCCTTAAATACTATAATTAGATTATAAAACTAAAGTTAGTAGTATATAGGTTTAGTGTTGCAATTATGTTGCAAACATTGCTGGTTTGACTCGTTTCATCGATTCATTAAAGGGGATTGCTTTACCATATAAAAATCCTTGAGATTCATGAATATTGAGTTTTGAGACCAGCGTATTGATCTCATTGTCTGAGACGTACTCTGCTATGCTTGTAAAGCCCATTTTTAAAGCGATGGTTGAAATCATCTCTACAATGACATAGGACAAATGGTCTTGTGTGAGTTTTGAGATGAGTGAACCGTCGATTTTGATGTAGTCGATGTTGAGATTCGCAAGGTGTTCAAAGTTGGAATAACCAGAACCAAAATCATCGATGGCAACACGGCAACCGTATTTTTTTACTTCGCTAAAGAAGTGCTTGGCTTGATCGTATGAACCGATCCCCTCGGACTCAAGAAGCTCAAAAACAATCCGTTGTGGATCTGGAAATAGTGTTATTTGTTCAATAATAAATTCACACGTAGAGCGGTGCCTAATATCGTCAATTGAAATATTCAGACTGATCATACACTCAGAGTCTTTAAAGTCATGAAGTGCTTTTTGGATAATTAGGCGGGTAATCAGATGATAGGTTTTAGTTTTTTTGGAGACAGGTATAAAGGAGCCAGGATAGATGATGGTTTGATGTTCATCGTTCAATTCTAGTCGAGCAAGTGCTTCGTATTTATAAATAGTTTTGGTTTTATTATCTATAATGGGCTGATAATAGGGGATGAATCGATCTTCTTTGATAGCGCGCTTGATTTGATCTTCGCAGTGAAGCATTTCGGAACGTTGCTTGAGAATCGAAATATTTTCATGATAAGTGATGATATTTCCACTGATTTCGGCTTCGCGCAATGCGGAGTCGGCATGAGAAATGGACAATCCATCTTCACATCCTACTATTCCTGCATCCATCTCAAATAACATTAATCTGTCATCGAGCTTGAATTCTGTTTCTTCAAATTGTTCGATAATAGTATGGATATGCTTCTTTAGAGTGTCAATATCGATTTGGCTTAAAATAACAAAATGGGCACCACTAAGACGATAAAGGGTGCAATGAGGGATGAAAAATTTAGTGGTAACCATCTCTTCTAAAAATGTAGCGGTTTGCTTGAGAAGCTGATTTCCTTTTTCGTAGCCGTATAAATCGTTGATATTTTTGAAGTTTTTAATTTTTAACAGTCCCAGTGAAGAGGTTGGATTAATAAGAATATCTTGTTCAAGTTTTGTTAGTGATGAGAGTCCAGTAACATGATCTGTTGATTGGATATGGATGATTTCACGACCTTTTGTTTCGAGCATCTTGTCAAGGGCAATTTTATGTGCTTCAATTTCTTTTTGCATCTTTAATCGCGTAGCTATTTTATGAAGTGTTTTAATTGTTTTGGCTTGGTCCATTGGCTTGTAAATATAGCCATCTACTCCAAGTTCGATTGAATCATACAAATAGTCAATTTCTTTGTAGGCTGTAATAAGAAGTGTTGCTTGATCTGGATTGTGCCATTTGATTTGTTGAAGCATGGATAAACCATCAAGAATAGGCATTTTAATGTCACTGATTATGATGTCATAACCATTTTTGAATGCCATTTTCAACCCTTCATCTCCGTCATTGGCCGTGTCAACGTGTGAAAATATTTTAGAGAGAAAATGTTGATATTGTTCTTGTATCTGAAGATCATCTTCGACGTAAAGGACTTTTAGATCGTGAGCACATTTTTTGAGCGATTCAAGTAAATCAATTAGAGGTATTTCAGTAGACATATGCTCTCTTTGGGTCTTGTTTGATTGGGAGGGTGATTGTAAAACTTGTTCCTTGATTTTTGTTAGCTGCTGTAATGGTTCCAAAGAGGTGTTTTTCAATGATAATCGAGGACATGTACAAGCCAAGTCCTGTTCCATTTTTTTCAGATTTTGTTGTAAAATAAGGCTGAAAAATCTGTCCAATAATCTCATCGGGTATACCACCAGCGTTATCTTGAATCTCAAAAACAATAAAATTGCTGGATGTGGCTACGGTAATACAGACATAAGGATTTTCAATTGCTTTTAGTTCGACTGCATCTTTGGAGTTGCTAAGAAGATTGAGGAATACTTGAAGTATCTCATTTTTATAGGTAGTAAACTCCAGTTCCATTGCTCCTTCAAAAGTGAGTGCAATATGATTATTATCAAACGTCTTGCCAAAAATCGTGAGCAGTTCATTGGAGATATCTCTCATTGTGACCGATTGAGGAAGTTTGTTTTGACGAAAGAAGTTTCTGAAATCATCAATCGTTCGAGAGAGATAGTGGACTTGTTTATCAATCAAATCCATATCTTCGAGAAGTTGTTCTTGTGTTGATTCTCCCAATTGTACGTCTAAAATTGTGTTATTGGTTATCATCCCGATGATGGTAATGGGTTGACGCCATTGGTGAGCAATCATCCCAATCATTTCTCCCATGATTGCCAATCGCGACTGCTCAATCATCATTGTTTCTAAAAGATGAATTTTAGTTTGGGCTTCTTGAAGTTGTTCTTCGAGCGAAAGTTGTTGGAGAAGATCGGATTGTTTATTCATGATCTACCTTGCGAAATTGTTATGATGAAAACGGCACCATCAGGGTTGTTGATAGCAATTAAATCACCATTTAGATGTTGTTGTGCGATAGTTTTTGACATATAAAGTCCCAATCCTGTCCCATTTTTATCAGTTTTGGTACTGAAGTAGGGATCAAAAATACGATCCATGATCTCATCAGAAATACCACCACCATTATCACTGATATGAATTTGGTCTTTGTCGTTTACAAATCGATGTAAGAAACGGATGTATCCATTGTTGATTTTTTTATCTAAGATAGCATCTTTTGAATTATTGATAAGATTTAAACAAATTTGCATCAGTTCTCTTCTATGGGTAGTAATGATCGAATCGGGTTCAAAATCAAATGAGATCGATATTCCGCGATGCTCAAGGCTTGTACCAATTATGGCAATAATCTCATTGTAAAATTCTTCAATTCGAAAACTTTCTTGATTGTTTTCAGGACGAAAATAGTTACTAAAATCATCAATAGTTTTTGAAAGGTGCTGCACTTGGTCGTTTATCATGGAGGTAGATGCTGTTAATTTTTCCGTCGTTATTTCATTCAAAGCAACATCTAGAGCAAGGTTGTCTGAGATCAACCCGATAGTTGCTATTGGCTGCCGCCACTGATGAGCTATCATACTTATCATTTCTCCCATGGTAGCTCGTTTGGCTTGAGAGAGCATCATTTTGTCTTTTTCACGATTTTGTGTAATCTCTTGGTTAATACGGCGTTTTAGAGTGGAGTTTAGCATCTGAAGTTCAATTGATGTTTTATCGATAAGATGTGATAATGCATTAAAGGTAATCATTGACCAATCATTATGAGTGACTTTTTGGAATGAATTTTTCAGCGATTGTGTATGTATTGGGTCTTCTGAAAGTGTTAGAATGGACATGGTTTGGTTCATAAGTGAACACTGCTTTTGGAGTTGATTGGTGTAAAACTCTCCATAGGTAAAAAACCCACTTACTGGTGCAATCTGCTGAAGAGGAAAAATCTCACTGCGTATGGAGTCCCCTAAAAAACGGCGTCGCGCCATACATGAGTAGATATAGATTCCTTGAGGCTGGTAGGTATTAATTTTTCGTAATGTTTCATCGGTATTTTCAATCATCAGACTGCCATTGCCAAGACCAATTTGTACTTTTTCCCCTTGGGGAATATTGCCACCAAATAGGAGAGAATCATCCTCATAAATCGCCATAGCAGAACGACCGATAAGATCTCCGGATGAGCGCATAATCAATGGAAATGCAACCCCTACTGCTGGTAACGCATTGGCAACATTATCGCCTAGGTACTCACGATAGACTTGAACAATAGGTATGTCATCAATCGTGTAGATACGATTATCAACAGCATGTGTTACGGTGAAAATTGGTCCGATTGGAATCCAATTAAATGAGTAATTACTGTTTGCTCTAAGGGTGTTCCCGGATAAAAATGCGATTACGGCTGAGTTAAAGTAAATAGTATCATCCAAAATGACATATGTTTGGTTGAATAAAGCATTATCGCCTGACATTCCTCCAGCAAAAAGGGCATCTGAATGGGTAGAACTGATACCCTTGATAAGTTCATCTCCGTTACAGTTAAGTCCATCGGCAAAGAGGATGACTGCTTTGGCATTGTGTAACGATGAGAGTGTACCAATCTCAACGCCTAGGGCAAAGCTGTCTTTTTCGATTTTTTTGATGTAGGTTACAATATTCGTGGAATCAAAAAGTGAAAAATTAAGGATCAAAGAGTTATTTTTTGTATCACCATCGATGATTTCCCCATCGGTACTAGAGCCGATGATGTAAGCGTTTGGAAGAATTTTCTTGAGATTTATCAACACTTCAGATGTTTTTTCAACATCTAAGGTACCATCAAAACATTGAATAAGAAGATTTATGGAATCACTAATATCATTCTCATGTAGAAAGAGATTAAGTGCTTCATTTGAACAAAATAAGTGTGTATATACTTTCATGAATAGAACCTTATCTATTTAGTGTTGCAAGTTCGTTGCAGTTAGAATATATTAATTTTCTAGACCATGTTTTTTCATTAACTTTATATATTCATCATCTTTACCAAACTCTTTTAGATAATACGATGCGATGGTTTTTGCTCCTCCGAGATTGTCATCACGCAGAAGTGATGCAATTTTATTATAGCTTGCTTGACGAATACATTCTCTTATTTTAGGTTTAAAAATGGGAATAGAGACGTAGGGTGACAAAATAATTTGTGTTTGTTTTATCTCACCTTTGGCAACAGCGTCCATTGCTTTGGAAAGAGTATCATCAAATGATTTTTCAAAATCAATAAATTCTTGGAGTTCTTCAAGCTCTGGATAAGTATTTATAAGTTCATAGGCTTGATTCATGTTATTGGATGTTATGGCTTCTATGAGCTTTTTTTCTCGTTGAATTTTATTGGCGATGGCAGTAATCTCCTCTTTATAAGGGAGAAATGAAAGGATTTGTTTGATCCCCTCTGTCGCTTCATCATAGAGTCGTTGTTGGGCAAGTAGATTGATTTTTTTGATGGCGGATTCTGCTAGTGTACATACTTTTTTATACATTTCTTCATTTTGTAAAAAAGAGTGGTTTTGTGTGAGAATAAAATAGTCCTTGAATTTTTTCTCTTTGATGCATGCATCTGCGTTAAGAAAAACAGAATAGTTTTTCATAAGTGAAAATATCATCTCTTTTTTGGACGGGACGGAGCTAAACGGTTTTAAAATCTCTTGGGCTTTCACACCGTTTCTTAGGGGATCGGCGAAAATCATTTTTTTAGCTTCAGCAAATGCTTTGATAAAAAAAAGTTCTAGTTTTCGAGCATTATCGGTTTTATCCAAAAATGGATTACGTTCCAAGAGAGAGTAGGCCTCAAAAAAGTTTTTGTTTTGAATGGCAAGGGTGAATTTTTCAAACTCTTTTTGTTTTTGAACCATAAAATTTAGTTCATTTTTTCGATCTTCATCGACTAAAAATGGAGCAGCGACTTCGAGAGCATTTTGGGCGTTGCCGCTTGATAGCTGGTTAAGTATGTCATTTAGAATTTCTTCCCACGCATCTTCAAACACTTGTGAAATAGGATGGATAGCTAAGAAGATATTTTGGTCAAGGAATCTTTTGGCTACTTTGAAGTTTTTAACCGAAATGGCTTGTGAAAATTCATCGACGTACGCATACATGTCAATGACATAAGTCCAGCCGTTTTCAAACCCTACAAGTAGTTTTGAACCGTCGATATGGAGTGATGCAATCCCTTTTTGATCGAGTTTGAAAGTAGAAAGCATGGTATTGTCACTCAGTTTGACGATATGTAAAAATCCTCCTCGTGTCCCTACAATTGCGAAGCGGTCACTCTCTTCGATAACGCAGCAGCTTGGCCATGAAGAGAAAATAGCTTTTTTAGAAAAAATATTTTTTTTACGATCGTAGGTGTAGGAGACTCCATCTCTTCCGATGGCGTAGACAAAATTGGACTCTTTGTAAAAAGCAGAATCCTCGATTACATCCCCTGGATAGCTCATTAAAAGCTCTTTTTGATGTCGAATATCCAGTAATATAAACGATTTATCAAATGACGCATACGCCATTAAATTGCCCTGAGGATTGATAGTGATGTGAGAAATAAAATCAGGACTGGGTTTAAGAGACATCAAAATCCCCCCTGAGTCGGCTGAATACATATAGACTTTTCCATCGGATCCGCCGGTAAAAATGTACTGACTTTTTTGACCGCAAAACCGCATTACTTCGGCGCGTTGATCGTGTCCTCGAAGAAGCAAGGCTGTGGGATGGTTGGTTAGTGAAGTTTTACTTTTACTGTTATTATTTGACTCATCTTGCGTAGGTACTTTTGCGCATAAGGCACATGAACCTTTTGTGTTGGCGCTGTACAAAACGTGGCCATTCTTGCTAAATGATGCCCCTTTTTGAAATAAATGCAAAGGAGCTGGTTCTTGGTCTAGCACTGGGTGTTTGTTAAGTTGAGCTGATTTGTGCTTTACATCAAAAACTTCTCCAATGTTATTAGCAAAATAATAATGGGTTTCATCGGATTGAATTGCTATTACGCTTCCACTTACTTGGTAGGATTGATCAACTTTAATCATCTGTGCTTCTGCTTACAAGGTGTTTTGGATCAAACACACAACATAGACACGTGTGAGTTGTTCGGCAACAATTTTTTTGATTTTTACTGAATACGAAATTGAGTCAATGGTACAGTTAAGATCATTGCCAAGTTGTATCGTTTCCTCTTTCCAATCACAAAATTGCGAATGATCCTCGTCGTTAGTTTCATCTTTGAGGTCACTTAGTTTGAGTTCTTTTGCAAGAAATTGTTGGTATTTTGGTGTGCCTGTCATGATGCACGCAAGTTCATTGTTATAGACGAGGATGGTGTCATCTTGATCAATGACCATTGATGGGATTGGGATATTGCTCACTAGCATATCCAGTGAATAGGTAAAGGCGTGATTGACCTGTTCAAGCCGATCTTTACGTTCGCGTTCGATTGCGAGTTTTTCTTCTGTGATTTTGTTCGCCAATTCAAGAATAATTTCATCAAGCTTGTCAAAATAAATTGGTTTGATCAAAAAATGCTCAATTCCGATTTCAATCGCTCTAAGCATATAGTCTGCTTCTGAATGTGCTGTCATCATGATGCACTTTTGGCTTGGATTGATCTCTTTGATTTTGGTGAGCATATCCAGACCCTTCATGATTGGCATGGTTTGGTCGGTTATGACAATATCGTAGGGGCGTAATGAGTTGGTATAAATATCAAGACCATCCTTGCCATTCACAGCTAACGTGATGTGTCCTACTGTATCAGATAGGACCTCATTCATCATTTCACGTATCATCTCCTCATCGTCGACAAAGAGAATATTTAATTGTTTGGTGATTTCTAGCGAATTTTGCATGATTATCCTTCTGCTGAATTGGTTATTGGGATTATAATTTTGAAGCAGGCGCCTGTCTCGTTGTTACTGACAGAGATTGATCCTTCTATGCGCTCTTCAACAATGCGTTTGGACATATACAGTCCAATTCCGGTTCCTTGAGATTTGTGCTTGGTGGTAAAATACGGCTCAAAAATCTTGTCGATGTACTCAGAGGGTATACCGCCTCCATTGTCTTGAAATAGAATGACAGCAGTTTTTTCATCGATTTTCTCGGCGTAAAATTCAACGAACCCATCGGTAATATCGTTTCCTTTTATCGCGTCTTTGGCATTGTTTAGAAGATTCATGAGGACCTGTTTGAGATCTTCTGGATAGCCGCAGAGTGTTATCTCTTCACTAAGGGTGTTTTTAATGCTAATGTTACAAAGAGAAAAACTGCTTTCCACTAAACCAATCGATTGTTGAACTACTTGAGTCAATGAGTACTCTTTTTTCTCTTTATTGGGTTCGAAATAGCCTCTAAAATCATCAATAGTTTGTGACATATGGCTAATAGTAGCCATTGCCTGAACGAGCATTGTATCAACAATCTCATCATTAAGGGTCCCATTTTTGTATTGTCGGTTCACTTTTTGAAATAGCATAGAGATGACATTGAGCGGTTGTCTCCATTGATGGGCGATGTTACCAATCATCTCACCCATCGAAGCTAGCTTTGCTTGATGGAGGAGAAGTGAGTCTTTTTGGCGATTTTTTTCTATCTCTTCTTCGACTCGGGTCTCTAGATCACTATTAAGCATATTGATAGTTTTGGTCGCTTCATAACTGATAGAAAGTGAGTAAACGAGTTGATAAATCTCTTCACTGTTAAATGGTTTACGAACGTAATAAATATTGCTTTTCAAACAAGAGAGAATTTCTTTTTCACTTCGATCGGAATAGGCCGTTGCGATGATAATGTGGACATGCGGATCGATTTGTTTTAGGCGTAACGATGTTTCAAGACCATCGATACCGTTGGGCATACGCATGTCGACGATACAGACGGGAACACTAATTCCATTATCATGAAGCTTTTGAAATTTGGCTACCCCTTCCAAGCCGCTTGTTGCTTGATTGAGGGTAAAATCAATCAGATTTTCATCGGACACAACATCGCTGACTGCCTCATCGTGAAGCATTTCCAGTTGCATGAGAGCATCTTCAAGACTACTTTTTTTTCGAGGAGAGAGTATTGATTCGTATGCAGCCAAGATGCTTTTGTCATCATCGATGGTCAGTACATGCATCTCTTGGGTCATACTTCCTCTCCAGTACAAAGGGTAATGATAAATGTTGTCCCTTTTCCGATTCCTTCAGATTCGCAGGTAATCGAGTGACCGCAACTGGTCAGGAAATTGGCAAAAGAGTGTAATCCTAGGCCATGACCGTCTGATTTTGTTGTAAATCCTTGCATAAACATATTTTGGATAGTTTTTTCATCCATGCCGATACCGTTGTCTTGTACCTCAATTATAATGTCTTCATTAGTGATGATCGAGTCACTCATCATGCTGTCAAGTTCAAAGAATGAGCTTTCTTGAGGAACACTTCTGGCAGACACCCAAAGCTCTTTTGTTGTACAAAGCTGCTGTGAATGTGCACTATCGAGTGCATGAACCGAATTTTTGAGGAGGTTTAATAAACCATTAAAAAGATGAATACGGTTGATTTTAAAAGTGAGTTCGGGTGAAATATCTAGATGAAGGGTTACGTCATGGTTGATAAGCTGTTGTTCCATAACTCCATTGATCTCTAAAAGAACATCAGAAATTTTGATAAGTTCATCAATATTCGTCTGATTGGTTTTATAAAGCTCTTGTTGATAGACAATGGTAGTGGCTATGTTACTAATCGCTTTTTGGAGATTTTGCATATCTTGTTCAAGAACGTTTTTGATCGTATCGGTGAGTGAGGATTCGATGATGTTGAGACTCATCTCGATTTTTTTCTTGCTTTTGGCGTAATCGTCCCCTATGTCATCTTTGAGAAAAATTTCATTTTGAGTGATTTGCTCTTTGATATGATCGAAGTATTTGAAAAAAAACTGCATTGGTTCGAGATTTTTTATAATACGTTCAGAGAGATGCTGCGCACCTGTGACAATGTTTCCAATGTTATGAATGTATTCGCTGGTAACGTCAAAAATACCTTGTTTATAAGCGAGTTCTTTGGAGATACTGATTTCGTTATTATGCAGTTCTACTACATTGGTGATATCGGTGAGGGAGACGATGAAGCTTTTTGCATCGCCCTCTTCATCTTTGGTTCCTATGACAGTAGAGATGATGGTAAAATAAAGGAGTGTATTATTGACGCTCATTTCCACTTTTGGGAGCATGCGCTCATTTTCGAGGGTCAAGAAATCAAACCATGAGTCATTACTACATGAGCCGTATGTATTGGTGATAGGCAGCATACTAATTTTGTCTGATTTTTTCATCACAGTATCAAAAATTTCATGAAAATAGTTGTTGGATTGAAGTAGCTGTGCGTGTTCATCGACTAACAAAATGGCAGTGTGCGCAGTGGAATCAAAAAGGCTTTTGTTAATTTGATCTAAGTCTTTCTGGAGTTCAGCAATGTTTGCTTTATGACTTTTCAGAACATTTGAGTTATTGGAAAACATCTTTCTCCTTGGCCGTATCGTAATAATTGATTGTATTGTCGCGCTTTAGTGTTGCAAATGTGTTGCAAAATGTGATGTTTTTATAATTCAATCTTACATCATCTCATTGATGTCAATAAATGTCATTTCATGAAAAAATTGGACAACACGTTTGAAATGTTCTTGTTGACGTTTGCTTTGGGAATTATGACTAAGGGCTGTGTAATGCTCTATGAAAGAATTTCGCATCGAGATGTATTCGCCATATTCAAACGGTTTTCTATGGTGTGCTTTTTGAATAGCGGCATAGACCTTGAGTTGATTGGTGATTAAAAAATCAGAATCGTCGTGTAAAACTATAGCATCACACGCTTTAATAGCTCTTCTGAGTTTAGAGTCATCAACGATATGAGTTTGTTGTGTGGATGATGCGGGCTTGGGTGCCGATGAAATAGTGATTTTCTCATAGAGGTATTTGTATTTTTTTTTCAGATTGTAGCAATGCACAAGGGAATCGATTGCCCAGGCAATATTGGAAAAATATTGGGGGAGATAGTGCGAATCGTAGATGATTATTCGACCATTTTGGGAAAAACCCCAGGAGTGAATGGTTGCACCTTTTGCACGTATATCATGAATAACACCTTCAAGTATTGATTCATTGTTCAACATTCAAATGCCATTATCTTTTTTTGTAAGATCTATGCCCAAAGGACTCAATCTTGTTTGGGATAGAGTTTAAATCTACTATTGTTGTAATTGCATTAGCTTTGATTGCTTTGTCGGGCATTCCAAAAACGACACATTGTTTTTCACTTTGGGCAATAGTATAGGCTCCTGCATCATACATATTTTTCATCCCTATGCTTCCATCATCACCCATACCTGTAAGAATAACTCCCATTGCACTTGCTCCAGCATTGTTACATACACTTCTAAAGAGTATGTCAACACTGGGTTTATGCCGACTGATGCGTGGACCATCTAATAGTTTGGTATAGTACTTTCCTTGACGATTTTCGACAAGTAAATGACGATTACCTGGAGCGATTCTAACGAAAGATGTTTCTAACAATTCTCCATCTGTAGCTTCTTTTATATTGAGTGATGATGCGCGATTGAGACGTTGGGCAAAACTTCCCGAAAACCCAAAAGGAATGTGCAAGGTTATGAGAATAGGAGGCAGTGGAGGAGAGAGTTTGGAAAAAATCTCCAGCAATGTTTCAACTCCTCCTGTCGAGGCTCCGATTGCGATGATTTTATCTCCTAAAGCAGGTGACGGTTTAAGAGGTAAAAGGAGGTCTGGATGGTTTTTAATAATCTCAATCTCGATAGTTTTTGGTTTTGATGCGTTATTTTTCATTTTATAACGATCGAGAAAAAATGTGAGACGCATCAGTGTGTCTTCAATCCGTCCAAAAAATGATGCATCTTTTTCACCAATCTCTTTTTTGGCAATAAAGCCTATTGCCCCATCATCAAACACTTCGTGGTGTTTGGAAGCATCTGTTGAGATGACAATAGCAGGCATTGGATGAAGTCGCATTAGGTTACGCAAAAAGGTAACACCGTCCATTTTTGGCATGTTAATGTCGATGGTGACAAGATCAGGCTTATGCTGTTTAATGAGTTCACGTGCTTCATACGCATCAGATGCCGTAGCAACAACTTCAAAATCTTCTACACGTGAAATCATATCCGTGAGGATACGTTGCATCAGTGGAGAATCATCGATAATAAGTACACTGTACATAATAATTGTCCCTTCTTAGAATAGGGTGACGTCATGGGTGACGATAGTATCAACTTTGTTGATGGCACGTGCAAGTGCTCGGTCTGCTTGAGTGATTCTCTCGTCCATTGTTCGATTTATAATCGATTTTGCAACGGTTTTAAAGTCATTATCAAGCATGACAACACGACCATTGTTTCCTAATACATGTTCTGAAATTACTCGAATTCCCTCAGAGCGGCAGAAGCTTCGTGCAAACATGACGTTTTTCTCACCTATGTTTTCTGTTAAATCTTGAAGTATCATTGCACCGCCTGCAATTTTAGCTGTTAGATTCTCTTTTTTACATCCGAGTTTGTACATCTCGTTGAGCATGGTTTCCATAGCATAGAGACCAAAACGACACGATTCGCCTTGCGCACAAGAAGAGGGGAGGAGAAAATGGTTCATCCCTTTTACTCTCACAACATTATCGTACAGCATGACACCCACACAAGAGCCAAGAAGTGTTGTAATAGGCATATCATCGTGGTCGTAAGTGATTGCAAATTCTCCACCGATAATCCCTAATGTCTCACGATTTTGTATGTATTTAATCGAGTCAGGGCGAGTCAGTTTAATGATCTTTGAATCAATAGTACCTTTAATAATATTCATAAAAAATCTTTTGTTTTAATAAAAATATTTTGACCGCATCGCTCAACATAGGGAGTTAGTCCCAGAGGGCTTTCGGAATGTCCAAGATAGAGCGTTCCACCAATTCTTAGGGTTTTAAAGAGTTTTTTTAGTATAGAGTTTTGATCGTCTTGGTTGAAATAGATCAACACGTTTCGGCAAAATACTACATCAAATTCACCACCTTTAAAAGGGTAGGGGGATGACATCAGATTAAACTGCTGAAATTTGACTTTTTTTTGTAAATTTTCTTTTACTTTGACCAAATATTCGCCATTTTTTTCAGGGTGAGCTCTCCGTTTGAAATACTCCGATGGCTTAATCCAATCGGGAATATCATCTCCAACTTTGGTGTATTCATAGATCCCTTTTTGGCATTTTTCTAAGACTTGTAAATCAATATCTGTCGCCAAAAGTGAGTAGTTGAGATTCGGTGTCCCATAGAGAGCTTTTGCGTACTCAAGTGTCATAAGAATCGAATAGGGTTCTTCGCCCGTTGAGGAAGCAGAACAATAGATATTTAATCCACTTGAGTTATTAATAGCTTCTTTGACGACACGATCTTTGAGATCATCAAAGTGAAATGATTCTCGAAAAAAATTGGTCTTATTTGTGGTAAAAGCACTGATAAATGACTCGATGTCTTGACCTCGTTCGATACTATAGAGGACGTCATTAATATCATCGTTGTCAAGAAGCCGTTTGAGTTTGTCCAAACGGTTGCCTATCATAATGTCTTTGTTGGCTCCCAGAACAATTCCACTGTGTAAGTATGCTAGTTGACGTGCTTGATTAAGCTGATGCGCTGTATACATTTTGTGCCTCGTTGCTTTGTCGCGATAGACGTTTCATCTCATCTTTATCTAAAATGCGATCAATATCGAGGATAACAATCATTTTTTCTTCTTTTTTAAATAGACCCTTGAGATATTCAGGTGAGATAGAAGTCCCCATATCAGGTGCAGGATAGAGACGCTCAAGGTCGACATTCTCCATGTCCGAAACTTCATCAACCACGAGACCTATCATCCGGTTGTCTTGAGTTTTGACAGCAATAATGATGGTGCGTTGTGTGTATATAGGATCCATGTTAATATTGAATCGAACACGTAAATCAATAACAGGTGCTACTTCTCCACGAAGATTAATTACCCCTTTAACCCAAGCTGATGCATCAGGGATGGGAGTGACAGTAGGGTAGGTAAGTATCTCACGTACTTTGTTGATTTGAATACCGTAAGTCTCAGATCCTAGTTTGAACGTGAGTAATTGGTTGCTTTCGATGATAGCCATAATTTTCTCCTAATAGGTTCCTCATAACGAGGAAAAATGTTGTGCCTCATTATGAGACAGTAGTGTTAATACGTTGTTCGTTCCAAGATATTCATTGTGTCGATAATAAGTCCAATGGTACCATCTCCTCGTACCGTTGCTCCACCAATTCCACGCGCATTTCGGAAGTTTTTGTCCAGCGGTTTAATTACAAACTGCTGCTGATTCATAAACTCATCAACAAACAAGGCAACCTTATCGCTGCCAGAACGGACAACAATGAGTAATCCATCAGTCAATTGATGATCATCCTCTAATTGTATATTAAATAGCTCATGAAGCCGTATAATCGGGATAAATTCATTACGAAGCATCAAAATCTCGGAGCTCTTGTCGCCGATTTGTTTAATCATTTCAGGTTCAGGATTCAGTGACTCAATAATGACTGAAAGCGGCAAAATAAATTGTTCTTCCCCAACTCGGATATTAAGACCGTCTAGAATCGCCAAGGTCAAAGGCAATGCAATGGTTAAAGTCGTTCCAAACCCATCTTCGGTATCGACTTTGACAATTCCTCCGAGCTTTTTGATGTTAGACATCACGACATCCATACCAACGCCTCGACCAGATATATCTGTAACTTCTTTAGCAGTACTTAGTCCAGGAGCAAAAATAAGCATCGCTTTGTCTTCTTTGCTCATTGACGCAGCTTGATGCTCCTCGATGACACCGTTTTCAATCGCTTTGGCAGTAACACGATCGACGTTGATTCCGCTTCCATCATCTTGGATTTTGATGATCATTTGTCCATTGGCTTGTTCTGCACTCATCATCAAAATACCGGTTTCCGATTTTCCGATTTTTAGTCGATGTTCGGATGATTCTATCCCATGGTCCATTGCATTTCTGACAATGTGCATCAATGGATCGGTGAGTCCTTCGATCATTGCTTTGTCAATCTCAACACTTTCACCGCTGTGACGGAAATCGATTTTTTTGCCTAGTTTTTTTGCTGTATCTCGAATGACACGAGGGAACTTAGAAAAAACTGTTTCCATTGGAACCATCCGAACGCTCATGACTGATTCTTGGAGTTCGCGTATGTGGCGATCAATAAGATCGAGACGTTCACTTAAATCCGATTTGATTTTTTGATCTTCCATCGTTGAGGTATATTGTGTGAGCATCGAATGTGCGATAACCAGTTCACCAATATTGTTCATTAGCTCGTCAATTTTTGAGAGATCAACACGTATAGAACTTACCGTGTTATCAATTTTTGTTTTTTTAATCTCTTTATCAACTTTATCAACTTTGTCAGACTTGTTGGCTTTTTCAATCTCTTTTACGACTTTTGGTGCACTTTCAATCTTGTTTTCTGGTGCACTAAATGTCTCAGTAAAAAATCCAAACCCTTCGGTATCATCCGAAGTAATCGCTTTTAAATCCATCTCGTCAAAAAACCCGAATGAATCATCACTAGTTGCGGTAGAAATAAGATCGTCAAAAAACCCAAATGAATCGTCACTGCTCTCTATAGCTATAGGCGCAGGGGTAGGCTCATCATCAAAAAAACCAAAATAATCGTCCAGTGATTCTGGAATATCATCTATTGTTTCTCCATCATGGATCTCTAATAAACCAAAATCCTCCCCAACTGTTTCAGGAGTGATAAGTCCAAACTCTTGGTTTTCTTCACCATAGATTTCATTGATAATAGCAATTTCAGCAGTATCTTCTGAAAAAGAGTTAAGCTTTTGCAATAAAACTGATTTGGTCGTTTCATAAAAATGATCTTCCAGTTGCTCAGAAAGTTCCAGCTCTAATATTTGTTTGAGCGTATCGATCCCTTCCATGAGCAGTGATGCCATTCCCTCTTCAAATGTGAGGTCACCGTTTCTCAAACGGTCCATGAAAAATTCGAGCTCATGTGCCAATGCTGCAAACATAGCCAGCTCTACAGAAGCTGAATTACCTTTGAGGGTGTGGACGGAACGAAAAAGTGAATTAATCGTTTCAGTGTCCATATCATTAGTTTCTTCTGCATCGAGTAGAATCGTGTCAATGGTCTCAAAAATATCTTCAGCTTCTTCAAGAAACATCTGTCGGTATTTGTTTATATCAAATGTTGCCATACTGTATGCCCTTATCGACTGAGGACGATTCCAACCGCCTTGAGGAGCTGCTCTGGAACGAACGGCTTGACGATCCAACCTGTTGCTCCCACTGCTTTACCTTTTGCTTTCATTTCATCATTTTTTTCTGTCGTTAGTGTCAAAATAGGCGTTTTTGCATAGGTTGGAAGTTTTCGCAACTCCACAATCAGATCAAATCCATTCATATTTGGCATGTTGATGTCCGTAACAATCAAATCAAATGCTACTGCTGTGGCTTTTGCCAACCCATCTACTCCGTCAACTGCTTCGGTTACTTCTGGATAACCACCTTCATTTAGGGCGTATTTCACCATATCTCTGAGCATGTTTGAATCATCTACTATTAAAATCTTTGCCATTGTTTTCTCCTGTGATTAGTTAAAATAAAATAAAATCGTCGATATCGACAGATTCAGGTTTGCACCCCTTCATCGCATCTTCTTCGCCCAGCACATAATCGCGTTGGTCTTGGATGGTGTAATAAGGGATGAGACGATTTTTAAGTTCCGCTTCGTTGGCATAGGATACGTAGTATCCATTCTCATTCGCGAGTTTAATATCATCGTTCATGATTTTTCCGATACCATCGATCATTTGACTGATCCGGTCTTCACACTGTAACACTGATATAAATCCAAACATCGCTTTTATAACGTCATCGGTACGTTTGAGTATCGATTGAGTGATCTCCCATGAAGATTGAAGATCTTCAAAGACTTCAGGAATCATTTGCTCTTTGAGACGAGTGAGCTGCTCGTGAGCACTTTTGGTATCTGTGTGGATGGAACGCATCTCTTGAACACGAGCTTCAAAAATGACTTCGATTTCTCCGGTACTTTCTCTCATACTTTTTTTGATACCATCGAGATTCGCATAATGGACCGAAGTATCGACGATCAAGCGTTCGATCAGTGCACGTGTTTCACGAAGGGCACATTTTTTATCAATATTTGCACTGTAAATCTCTAGCATTTCAGGAAGACGCTCAAGACGATTTCTGCTTATCCATGCATGAAATGTAGAAGGGATAAGAGGTTTCTCATGCTCAGGATCGTTGAGTGCAATAATAAAAAAAGTCTCCTCAGGATTGGCAATGGCTCCTACGTATTCGATATGTTCCAAACCGCAGACAATCACATCGCATATGGTCTGATCGGGTTGTGCTAAAACGAAAGAGGTGTTCTCCAATGACGGAAAAGGGTCCTCTTCGATTAAATTCCAAACTGTTTTCATCCTCTCTCCTTAAAAGCTTTCCCAAATGTCACTATCATCATTATCTTGAGGTTTAGTTGGCATAGGCGCTGATTTCTTTATGGTTGACGGTGTGCTTTTTGCCACAGGATGAGCTTGTGAGCCTGCCAGAGCAGGTTTTGATTGTGCCGGAGTAGGTTTTGACCGTGTAGGAGTAGGTTTTGATCGCATAGGAGCGGTTTTTGTTGAGACTGCTGCTTGCATCTGATCTTTCCCTGTGAAATTTTTCGCTGAGGCATCATCAACCATGGCTTGAGCTTTGTCGATAGTTGTGTTGGCAATCGTGTCTGCTTCGGCTGCAATTTTAGCATTTTCTTGGGTCATTTGGTCGAGCTGTGTGACTGCAGTGTTGATTTGACCAATACCTTGCATCTGTTCTCGTGATGCATTGCTTACATCTTGGACTAACATCGTAGTTTGAGCGATTTTATCCGCTATTACTTCAAATCCTCGTGTCAGTTCGGTAGCAATTGCCGTCCCTTCATTGGATTTTTGTGATGCTTGTGCAGCCAGAGCCTTGATCTCTTTAGCCGCATCGGCACTACGATTGGCGAGATTTCGGACTTCTTGGGCAACGACTGCAAAGCCTTTACCTGCATCTCCTGCTGTGGCTGCCTCTACAGCTGCATTGAGAGAGAGGATATTGGTTTGGAATGCAATGTTTTCGATAATAGCTACTGCATTATTGATAGAATTTGTTGCACTTTGAATTTCAGTCATAGCAGCGGAGGTGCGCTGAGCAAGAATTGCACCCTCCTTAGCAGCAAAATCCGTTTGTGCTGCCATGGTTGCCATCTCATTGGATTTTGCAACATTGTTTTGAACATTACTAGTCATCTCTTCCATGGCTGCTGCTGTCTCTTCAAGACTGGCTGCTTGCTGGTTACTTGCAGTGGAAAGAGATTCTACCGCTTGTTTGAGACTCCCTGCATCGCTTTGGAGATCGATACCATTTGATAGTGATGAGGAGAGCATGGCGGATGTAGTGCTTCCAAGATGGTTCATTGCATTGATTAACATGAGCATCTCTTCTTCTAATCCATGACTATCCATTGTAGCTGTAAAATCACCATTAGCATAGTGATTGAGAGTATTGCTTATCTGATTAATGATTTTTGATATATCTGAAGTAAAGTCATTGAAATACCCAATTGTAAGAGAGGTTATCATCTGATCTGCTGACAGTTGTGTTGGCTTGAACTGCCCTATTTTCATTTGATCCATTGATAAGATAAATGTTCCCATTGCTAATAAATCTCGTTGCTTTTCTTGTAATAACTTTTCTAAGTTTTTTGCAATTAACGTATTGATTTTTAAAAGTTTTTTGTCTTTGAATGTTACTGATTGATAACGAAATGATGTTCGTTTCCCAGTTGATAAATCGAAGAGTTCTTGGATGATATTTTCAATATTTTGTAGATCTTTATTATTAATTCCAAACATAACATTCCTTGCTTATAAAGTTTTATAAAGTGCTGTAGCAGATTCAATTTCATCGACTGTAGGCTTTTTCCGACATGAAATATAATGTCGTTTACCATTTCTCATTACAGGAAAAACGGTGGCATAAACCCAATAAAATCCAGTTCCACCTTGAACAGAATTTTTAACATATCCTGTCCATACCTCCCCACGTTTGACAGTATCCCATAAATCTTTGAATGCGGCACGGGGCATATCAGGATGACGTACAATATTATGTGGTTTACCTATTAGTTCATCGATGCAATAACCAGCAACTTTACAAAAGTCATCATTTGCAAAAATGATTGTCCCTTTCTCATCAGTTTCTGAAACGAGTAAAGCGTCCTCGTTTAAAATACGCTCATTGCCTTGTTGACTAAAAATAGACATATTTTTCCTTACAAATAAAAATTTTGTATCGTAAATTTAGACTATCAACATCATTTTTAGTACTCAAATCTAAAATATGATGTTAATATGATGTTGAGGCACTATAATTTAACAAAAGTTACAACAATAGACAAGGTGTTCCCAAAATAATGGAAGATAAAAAACGGATACTCAAAACCCTAACTATCCTCTATGCTGAAGATGATGCGATTGTCAGTAAGAATATTGCTGAAGCACTAGCAATATTTGCCAATAAAGTTATAGCTGTCAAAAACGGTGCAGAAGCGATAGAGATGTTTCAAAAAAACATGTGCCACATTGTTTTTCTTGATTATGTTATGCCTCTCATTGATGGCAATAACGTTGCACAAATGATTCGAGAAACAGACTCTTCTGTTCCAATTTTTATTCTGAGTTCTCATGTGAATAAAGAGAAACTCCTCAGCGCTATTAAAATAGGCATCACCGATTATCTCGAAAAACCTATCGGCTTCGATAGGCTCTACTCGGCGCTTATGGATGCAGTTCAAAAAATAATCGATTCAGGCAAGCTCAAAGTTCGATTATCCGATGGAATTGAGTACAACTATATCGAAAAATCTCTCTATACGCCTACAACCTGTGAACGCCTCACAAAAAATGAGTATCAGTTTTTAGAAACATTAATAGAACGTCCTTTGAGTTTGATCTCCAAAGAAGAGATTGAACAAAAACTCTTCAAAGGAGATGTAGAACCCAATACCATGCGCAATTTGGTTTACCGCCTCCGCAAAAAAATCCCTGCCGATGTAATCATCACAATAAAAGATTTAGGCTTTATGTTTAGACCTGCATGATAAAATTATTCTTTACCTTGTGGGTACTATCTTTGTCATTTTTGTATGGACAACCTCTAATTATCCATAACAATTTTGTCTCTGCCCTGAGTGGACCCTATCAGACAAATTATGAAGATGTAGATAAAAGATTTGACTCTCAAATGATCTTAAAAGACTCAAATCTAACCCTCTATCCAAAAATGATTTCTCCCTATACCAAAAGTGTATTCTGGAGCCATTTTGAGATAAAAAATAGCGCCGACAATCCAACAATTATCACATTACGAAATCTACGAGCTGGAACGGATTATATAGATCTCTACCTCTATCAAAATGGAAAACTTTCGCAAAAGATTTTACTGGGCGATATGCGTTCTCAAAATGAACGTACACTGCTCTCTCTCAAAAGTACTGCCTATATTACCCTCGCTCCTAACGAAACCATCACGCTAATCAGCCGATTTGATTCTTATGGGTCGTATGATTTACAATGGGAAATATCCTCAACACACTATTATAGTTTTATCAACGGTTTAGAACTCACCCTTTTTGGAGTTTTTGGAGGAATTTTAGTAGCGCTTATCTTCTATAACTCCCTCATGTATTTCAATCTCAAAAAACCAGTCTTTCTGATGTATGTTTTTCATGCCGGATCACTCTTATGGTTTCAATATGCATACAATGGAATGTTGTATTTTTTTAACATTGATATCGACCTAATTACAATCACCTTGAGTACTTGGTTTGTCCCTTATGTCATGATGGCTTTTTTGGGAGTATTTACGATCTTATTTTTCGAATTTCACCGAACCAATCGCTTTATAACCTATTTTATAGGTTTACTTGTTGTACTTAATATTTTGATGGCATTGACGTTCCTTAGCGCATATTGGAATATGAATATTTTGTTGTACACCAAATACGCTCTTTTCTTTTCACTTTTTACGCTACTGGGGTATTTTTTCATCGGAGTTTATGCCGTTCGAAAAAATTACTCAGGAGGATGGTATTACCTCCTAGGAGAAGGGGGCTATATTTTTTCGTTAATCTATCTGAGTATTGTATTAGCAGGGAAAACACCAACTGGATATTTAAATTATTTGGTCCCTTTTTCTATCTTACTAGAAGTGTTGATGTTTTCAATGGCTTTGGGAAGCTGGGTAAAAAAACTGCGGATCGAAAACGACAAAACAAATCAACTTATCATGGACGAAGCACGATTTACTGTTATTGGTAAAAGTATCGGTATGGCAGTCCATCAGTGGAAAAGTCCGCTCTCTCAACTTAATTCGCATATCATTTTTCTCAAAGCCAAAGAGTTTGAAGGTGAACCATTATCAGAAACTGTCTCTAAACATATTGATTCAATGTCAAATCTAATAACTCATATGAAACACAGCATCAATGACATCTATGAATCGTGTACCGATTTAAAATCGTTTCGCCCTTTCCCTCTCTATTATGCGATTGATCTCTCAACCCGATTTTTAAATGATAAAATCACATTATCAAACGTTGCCATGCACATCAACATCTCAAAGGATACGATGGCTTATGGTTCAAAAAACGCTCTGATCAATGTAATCATGACATTAATTGACAATAGCTTAGCTCAGTTTGAAACCGTTCGTTCAACATCCCCTTGTATTGACATCTCCGCCGAAACAACAGAAGAGCACATCTTGCTTCGGTTTGTGGATAATGGGGGTGGGATATCAATCTCCCCTCTTTCAGAAATATTCGATATCGATAAAAGCACCAAAGGGGCTCAAGGGACAGGTATGGGGCTGGCCTTGGCTAAATTACTCGTCGAGAAACGACTAAATGGGACTATCAAAGCTTATAATACACATAGTGGAGTATGTTTTGATATCATTTTACCGATCTCAACGATCATTGAGTAATGCATATATCAATTTTCAAACTGTCTATGCATTTTCGCTATAATTTGGAAAACTAATAAAAAAGTAAAATTGTTTGAATCTAAGACGATCTATAATCTCATTATAATATGGATGTTTCAAAAGTTAACAACTATAAAGTGAGGTAACTATTTAATTACACAAGATAATAAAATAATTTTTTAATAATCGATTGAATGATTTTACTGTATACTACTTTTCAGAATTGATCACTGCGTAGCGGGGGTCAATTATCTTTCGGTAATACTACTAATCCATGACCCCCAATTTTTCCATCTTTATCTGTACGAAATTTCTGTTCAATAATCTCAAAATCTTTATTCGTTTTTTTGCCTATAATGTGTCGACCGATGGGTGAAACCACCAAGTCTGCGAGTTGTAAACCATTTAGATTTTCTTTTTTGTCTTTAAGGATTAACCCGCCCGAAATACGATCTTCGATTTCGGAGCCTTTCAGAAAACGGGTTCCTTTGATTTTTAGCTGTAACCATGAGAGCTCAAGTTCATGATCAAGAGACCAATCACGCTTTTCAGCGATAACAAGCCCTTTTTTTTCATCCGATTTGATCTCCATATAAAACCGTTCGACAAGGACATTTAGTCCAAGCATATAGGGATCAATAGCAGCATAATCGTATTTGGCAATATGCTCTTTTTTTTTGATCACGCACGCAACGACTTTAAAATCTAGGGTAGCGATGAGATGATTCAACTTTTCATAGAAATTCTCACGAAATGTTTTTTCTTTTAGTCGTTCAAAGCCATTTTTATTACGTGTGATGTCAGCGGTATGGAGAATAATATCCGTTGTACCGAACAGCTCTTTTTTGAACTGATCGATTTGTTCATTGAGATTTTCGAGATTATCCCGGTCAACGATTACCCCACCTAAAACAAATACGGGATATTGATCATCAATCTTGGTAAGGTTATGATCACCAGACTCATCCAAAAAGAGTATTTTCATATTGGCAAGCCCTTTATTGATATTTATTAAGATGATTATATCTACTGAAACTTGTGCTCATGGTAAATTAGAGATGAATATATGATTAAATAGCTTTTGATGATTTTTGAAAAAACCTCAAGATAAGTCGGGAGCGTTAGAAACTGTGTTAATCCAGTAGAATATCAACTACTCAAGGACAGACAGATGGAACTAACATTAGATACACAGCCAATACCTTCTTGAAAACACCACCCTCCAAACGACTCTCAAAGCTCAAAAAAGCTTCGGTCATAACCTTGACTCTTCTGAAGACCTATCCGTTGCCGGAAGTAATGGTGTACGAGCATACGAGGACTCCGAACTCAGCGGTGACCAAGGATACTCACTGTCACTTGACCTGATCTATAACCTACCAAAAGTAGAGCAAGTAAGCCATAACACCAGTATCTTCTTCGATCTCAAAGCAACATTCGCACATGGCTTCGGAGGTGAATCAACTCCGACTACCGAAGCGGATATCTCTACGAGTACGAATAAGTTCCTTGTTCAGGGTATGATGCGGTTTTAGACAGCATCTCTCTTCATGCAGAGCTTAAAAGCTCTGCTATTCTTTCATGCTAAAATGATGTGATCCATTTACCTAATAAAAAGGAAATAAATTCATGACAAAGAGTTACTATCTCTCAACCGTGCTTTCAATCATCACCGCCACTACCCTCTCATTATTGCACGCTTAAGATATTAAAATTAACGAAGCTGATTTGGTTTCGTATGCGGCTCAAAAATATCATGTTGATTTTAAGGCTCAAACCGATAAGTCTAAAAGTGATATCTCCAATGAATATGTACGAAATGCCAAATTAGGTGATCTATTATTCAGCGGGACAATAAAAGATGATGTAGACTTTAAAATTGCATCTCGCCAAATTGCTATCGATATCTGGGCAAAGAAATTTATGAAAAGCCATCCCTAGCACGATAAAATCAGAGAAAATAGAGCACCATTTTGAGTGTTTTTGACAGTAATCTTCCCACCCATTTTTTGTTCTACCAACATTTTGGCGATGGATAGCCCCACGCCTCTCTCTTTTTCTTGATGGGATGAGATATCCAGCTCGAATATCGACTCAATAGGCTTTTGAGTTATCCCTGCACAATTATCTTCGAAATGTACAATCAGTCGGTTTGTATCACTCATAGTACTGATTTTGATCCATGGATTAGTGATATGACGCTCATTGGCGATATCTATGGCATTATCGATGATAATCATACACACATGGGCAAAACTTTTTGAGTTGCCCCAGCAGTGACTCGATTGCAGAGAATCATCGCATACTATGTCAAAATTGAGAAACGTCATTTTTTCAATGAGCAAAGTTTTTACATCATTGATTTCATCTATCAGGTAAAAATCACTTTTTTTATTGTCGGTAGCATAGAAATTTGAAAATTCCGTGATGGTATTTTGCATAAACTCCGTACTGTTTCTCATGTGTTCCACTATCTCATCAATCCTTGGAGACGATAGTTTCTCTTTGTAAAAGATTGCTTCCAATTCAGTGATCAACGTACCCAATCGGACCATGGGAACTTTCCATTGATGGGCTATATTTTTCAAGGTTTGTCCGATGGTGGCATAATGAGACTGACTTAACATCAGTTTTTCATTTTGTTTTGCCGATTCAATCGTATGTTTTATGGTAATAAAAATGGCAACAGTGAAGAAAATCATCTCTATAGAGCTAAAAATTCCTAAAAATTGTTGATACGATACCTCCATAGGAATAAGCTGGAAACTAGAGAGCAACAACAACAAATACGAAACGATCAACGACAATTGACCAAAGATATAAAAAATAGAAATATTTTTTCTTTTGACATATTCGTTGGTAGTGATAAAAAGAATAGCAAAAAGTGTCACTAACGTCAAAAGAAAATAAAAATTATCAAAGGAATAAACAACAGGCGTGTAGATGATAACCCAGCTCGTCAACGCCAAATATAGACCATACGCATAGAGAAATTTAAGAACAACGGGATATTTTTTGTGTTGGGTAAGTTCTAAATACCCATCCAAAAAGAGGAGATAAAAAATCACCACCGAATAACCGGAAACATGAGATAGAACCAAGTCTAACGCTCCGTCTTTGAAAAAATAGGTTGAAAAACCGTTATTGACAAATAGATACACCCAAAATACCGTCATATAAGCGATGTAGCTTAAGAAAAATTTGTTTTTGTGCATAAAATACAACAAGAGAAAGAAAATAAACAAAAGGAAAAATATCCCAAAAATCATCCCCCAAATCAAGGAATCTTGAAATAAAAAATGGTGATACGCATCGTCGGACATGACGATCCATTCAGTGTCTATCCGTCCTTTTGGATTATAAATTTTGGTGAGCAGGGTATACTCTTTTTTAGGCTGTAACGAGAGTTCACACGCATTGAATCTATTCCAAGTATTCTCTTGTACACCCTGGGATACAGCACCCGTCGCAGTGTGTTGGATCAAAACACCATTTTCAAAGACGAAGAGATCGAGTGTCTGGGTCAAAGGGATCGTGTTTAATAAAAAAACTTTGATCGGCTGATTTGAACTATTGGTCAGTTTCACCTTTGTCCAAATCGCATCTTCAAAATGCTGCCCAAGATTTGAATTGTTGATTTTTTTAAATGTTGGTGAATTGAGGAGTTGATGTGGATCGACAGATTTAGAGTTGCCGAGTTTGATATAGCTCATAGAAGCGGACAATCTGTTTTCTGTTAGATTTTTAACATCCAACGCTTGGGCGAATAAGGTGCTAATGAAGAGCAGAGAGAAAAACAAGAACTTCACGATAGTTTATACCCTATCGTAGCGATATTGTGGATGGAGGTGCAATTGAGTTTCTTGCGTAATCTCGACATCGTGTTTTTGATGGCGATTTCACTCACATCATCCCCCATCACATGAGCAAATGTATGATAGGGAATCACACATCCTCGTTGTTCGAGCAACAGTTCGATAGCAAAAATCTCATTTTTTGATAATGTGATGCAGCGTCCATGAGAGATGACCTCTTTTGCTCTAGGGTCATAGCTGATCTCATCGCACAAGCGCTGGACCAAAATATTTTTCTCTTGGATCACCCGCAAGCACTCCAAAAAGACATCCGTCAATTGTTTAAATGTAACTGGTTTTTGGAGGTAATTAACGAGATGGAGTTTGATCGATTCGAGCAAATCGTGTACTTCCGTATAGCTGGACACCAGAAAGATTGGGATATCTTGATTGGTACGTCTGATGTGTTTTGCAACCTCTATACCACTCATGGATCCCATTTTGATATCCAGCATGATGATATGAATATCGTGATGATTTTCGTAGAGCGTCATCGCATCAGCACCATTTTTGGCACTATAGACGTTGTTGAACAAGGTCCCCAGAGTGCTGGCGGTCGAGACTCTGAGGATGTCATCATCATCCGCGTATAAAATCGATAGATTTTTCAAATCATCTAGATGAACCATAAAACACTCTCCAGTCCTCTTATTATACACAAATACATTCGCAAAACATTCGCAAATATTTTCATCTAGACTTTCATATTGAGCGTTATAACACGCTCACTACCCTTTTGACCCTTTTGTTTTCTAGTTTTTCTATTTCTTCTTTGGTGGTCAATAACAATAGTTTTTCTAGCTCTTCCAGTCTTCCAAATGCTCTCATCACTTTTATAAAATTTATCATAGATATCGCCCCTTTTTGCTCATAATTAGAGTAGGTCGTTGGTGAACTAAGCTGGGCTTCTTTTGCAAAATCACTTTGTTTTTTATTTTGAGCGAGTCGTAAGCTTTTTGCTCTTATTGCTAGAACCATTGCTATTTCATTATCCGTAAGAGTTCCAAATGCACTCTTTGGATTGAGTTTGTTTTTGAGTTTTTTCTTGACTTTTGTTTGTGAGTTTTGCAATTTTTTCAAAAGTGAGCTATTCATACCAATGCTCCTTGGAGTGTTCTTTGTTGCGTTTCAAAAAGAATCTGCTTTTGTTTTGGTTCTTTTATGTCATATTTTTGTAGAAGCATTGGCAACTCAATGTCTCTGAGTTGTTTCATGATTTCCAAGGAAGATGCAACAAACTCCAAATCTATTGAAAATTCAGCTGCAAGAGTTGTTATATCATCTATATCTATGCGTGAAAGAGCTTTTCCATACAGGGAAAGTTGGTGTTCTACCGTTTGTTTTTCCCCTTTTGAAAAAGTTAAATCATACGCTGGCGTAGCTTTGTATTTAAAGCTCCTATCACACATAAAAGAAAAGTTTCTACTATGGTCATCTTGATTAACAAACATATAATTAAACAGCATTTGTAAAAAGAGCTGTTTTAAGCTGCTTATTGCACCTAATTTCACAGAAGTTCTTAGCAAATCTTCGTAGCCAATAGTTTGTGGTATAGTAAAGTCAATATGAAGCAATCCTGCTAATGAATGTACATGGTATCGTTTTCCGTTTGGCTCTATGTCAAATCTTTTGGTTATAAAATGGCTTTTTCCTTCAGTCTCAACCAAATAACAATCCATCATATCGATACCGCATTTTTTAGCAAGTAAATGATAAATATACTCTAGCTTAGAGTATGTTGATTTGTTTTCATCATCATCTGCAGTATCATCGTATTTGATGATAGCATGCATAAAACCATCTTCGAGAGGTTTTGTGCGATCACCTAAAAAAACATTTTTTGTATCAAGATTTATGGCTCCTATTGCTTTACTTCTGGCACCTCCTACAAATGAGTGCGCACTAATCAAAAAAGCATCTTGCAAGGAGTGATAATCTCCCCCTTTTTTTAACTCTTTTACTTTTTGAAACATCGATTTTAATTCTATAATATCCACAAAACCATTTTCTTTTTCTACAGATGGTTCAAAGGTGATAGCTCCAAGTCCCCTATTGCCAATAAAAAGAAGTTTATCACTCACCGTAGGATATTTATTTGAATTTTTCAAAAAGAAATTTGTAAGTATTTCATTACCAAAATTTCCAGGTAACGAATCACTTATGAATCCTGCAACTCTCTCAAGATAAACTAGGTGTGTTGTATCTATCTCTTTTTGATTTGAGTTTAACATCAAAGGGCTTGCTTGGTGACACATATCATCTATTTGTTGTAAATAGACTCTATCGCCCTCTTGAAACATATCTGCGATATGCTGATCAAAAATATAGATCGATATTTTTTGCATAATCATTCCTAACACATAAATATGTGTATTTATATCACAATTAA
>CAMBHX010000003.1 GCA_945867285.1 Sulfuricurvum sp. IAE1 | reverse complement strand
TAGTTTCTCAATACTACCATAGACGCTATTTTTAAAACAACAGGAGCTAAGCCGTATAAAAACACCAAAGCACTCAGAGATTGTGGCGTTGGTGAATCGGGGGTAAAGTTAAACAACCCTAAAACCCCAAATGCGATTCCTACCCCAAGTGCCAGTGAGAGTTTTGTCCCCATCCCCCATAGTCCAAACAATACACCCGAGAGCGGTTTTCCCTCGCCAGCAAAACGCTGTGCGAGGTCGGCTTGCAATGAGGAGGAGAGGACTAAATCTGCCCCCAAACTAAACCCTGAAATAACGACGATCACGATAAACCACGACAGGTCACCCTCGCCCAAAAAAGGGATGAAAGAAAAGGCGATACAAGCAAGCGCCATAGAGATCATCCAGCTGTGTTTTTTCCCAAGTCGTCGTGCAAGCGCATTCCAAAAAGGGAGGGCTACAATTCCAGAAGCAAAGTAGATCAAGAGAAGAAAACCACTTTTTTCAGGAGATTTCAGGATGTGGGAGACGTAGTACAAAAAGAGGGTTGAGGGGATAGCGTTGGCTAGGGCATTGAGAAAATAGGCACCGACCAAGAGCGCTGCATTGCTTTTAAAAATAATTTTTATTCCACCAATAAAGGGGACGTTTTGCTGATGTGAGGTTGTTTGTGGGACTTTCCACAAAAGCCAAAGCAGTGCAATAGGCAAGCTGACCAGCAGTAAAACATAAAGCGATTGGAGTGTAGCGCCGTTGTTGTCTGAAATAGTGAGCATATACGGCAGCAGCAGCGCACACATCATCCCGGCTATGGCCATCACTTCACGCCACGAGGAGAGGGTAGTTTTCTCGTGATAGTCGCTGGTAATCTCTGAACTAAGTGCCATATAGGGGACGGTGATGAGGCTCCAGCCGATGTAGACCATCATCGAGAAAACAAAGAGCCAAGCTTGAGGAGCAAACGAGGGGTTTATGAGAAAATAGTAGCCCGTGAGTAAAGTAAAAGAACCGATGAATATAAATGGTTTGCGTTTACCCAAACGGTCGCTAGCATGACCGATGAGCGGATCAAGAATCATGTCCAAACTACGCGCAACGAGTAAAATCATCCCCACGGTAGCGACATCTAGCCCTATATCGGAAGCATAAAATGTCGGCAAATACATAAACAGAGGTATCCCCACCACCGAGAGGGCAAAGCCAAGAGCACCGTAGGCAGGATAGATCATTTTCATTATGAGGCTTTGATCTTATGTTTGATCAGACGTAAAATAGCACCCAAGAGCGGTATTGTCTCATAGACATTGGAGGCGGCATCCCAAAAATCACGGTGTGATACAACAAGTCCCTCATCATTAAACACAACATGACTCACCCCCTCAAAGCGGTTGGTATCGTAGACAAACTCCCATCGAATGTAGCCGCTATTTTCATGACTCATGGATTCTTTTATAATAAACTTTGGATTATTGAGTGTTGTGTACATATGACGAAAAACAGTAGTGATATCTTCTATGGTGCATACACGCTGAAATGGATCTTCAAACACCGCATCGGGCGCAAAAACCTCATAAAATGTCTCGTCTTTGAACTGAGGTGTGAGAGAAGCAAAAAATTCACAATATTTATCTACAGGCTTCATCACAGTGCTTTTTGGGTCAGTCGCAGTGACCATGAATAGGGGATAAAACGGACAAGTGCCAGTATAAAGGTGAGAAGCTTCGGAAATCGTATCTCAAATCCTTTTTCATTCTCAAGCGCATCTGCGATCTGTTGCGCTGCGTCGTGAGGCTGCATAAGTTGAGGCATAGTAAACGTATTTTTACTCGTTAGGCGTGTTTTGACAAAACCATGATTGATGATGCGCAGATTTATCCCTTTTGCTTTGAGTTCTGGCTGGATTGATTCGGCTAGATTTACCAACGCTGCTTTGGGTGCGCTGTAGGCTCCACCGTAGGGGAGACCGAAGTAGCTCGAGAGGCTCGAATTCCAGACCCATTCCCCATATCCTTGGGCAGTGAAATAAGCAGAGAGGGGAATCATGAGCCGTACTGCCCCCATGTAGTTGGTTTGCATCATAGTCTCAAACTTCGCTAGTTCCCAATTCTCTTGTTTGAGGACATCATATGCTCCGGCATTGTAAAACCATCGGTCCAGGTGACCAAAACCATCCCATGCTTGTTGTGCGATTTGTGAACAATCTTGCGAAGTAGAGACATCTAGATCCAGTAGTATCAAGCGATCAAAATAGGTTGATTGTAATTCAAGTAGTTCTGTTGAGCTTTGCGCGTTACGAGAGGAAGCTACTATGTTGTGACCCTCTTCTAACCATCTCTTGAGTAGTTCAAGTCCTATGCCGCTGCTAGCACCAACAATCCATATAGTCAAAGGTTTTGTATATTTTTTCATTTTAGTATTATAGAGGGTATTACAGTTACTTCGTAGGGTTTATATGGCGATTGAATTTTTATCTTTTATTTTCTATGACACAATTGAGTTATATTGTATAGCAAACTAAGTTGTTGATATTTGGCGACTGACGCCTGTTTATGCTCAAAACTTATGCTAAACTATCAAAATTATCAAAAACCGCAGCCATATGTGTCAAGATAAGTCTCAGTCGTTAAACGTTAAATAAAAATATCTCCAACTGACAAAAAACTCATACCGATGTTATCCGATTTAGCTCTATAATGTTCTAATATTTTACAGGAGCATATCATGTTAAAAGAATTATTGTATACCGGAATAGGCGGGGCATTATTAATCAAAGAAAAAGTAGAAGAAGAGCTCAAAAAACTCGAAGAAAAAGGGAAGATTAATACAACCGATACCAAGAGTTTTTTAGAGAGTCTAAAAACCAAGGGTGAAAATGAAGAGACTAGACTCAAAGATGAGCTCAAAACCGCTATCAAAGAGGTGATTGAAGAACTGGGACTTGCTACGAAAAAGGACATCGAAGCGCTACGATCGTGATTTTTTTGTATTCACCGTATCGATTGTGGAGTGTTTTCCGGCTTTTATTGTCATTTTATCTGCTGATCAAAAAAAAGAAGCAATTTTTTTTGGTGGCTCCTTTGCCGCCTCAAGCACTTGCACATACCATTACTCAATTGGGCGCCAGTTTTATCAAACTAGCTCAAGTCCTCGCTACTCGCAACGATTTCTTTGAATCTCAGTATCTGAATGCTCTCAAAACTCTTCATGATGATCTTCCACCAATGTCTGCACAGGAGTATAGACGTGTTATGAGTCGTGCTTTCCCAATACTTCCATTTGAGCGTTTTGAACCTACCCCGATTGCCTCTGCTTCAATTGGTCAGGTGCATGAGGCATGGTTGGAGGATGGGACAAAAGTTGCAGTGAAGTTACGACGTGAGGGGATAGAAAAACGTGTTCGTGCAGATATACGCATCGTCTCTTTTTTCAATCGTATTTTCCGACCACTTTTTTCTCATACAACACGCCATTCCGTCGAGTCAGTGATTTCTGAGTTTGCGGTCATGATTGTCCAAGAATGCAGCATGCATCAAGAGCGTGCTAATCTCGAAAAATTTTCAAGACTGTATGCAAATGCAGGGGTAATTTTTCCTATCCCCTATGGACAATTGAGTTGTGATGACGCATTGGTGATGAGTTTTGAGAGCGGGTGGCGGTTTGATGATCGAGAGTCTATCGTCAATAGCGGTATTGACATTATCCCACTCATCGACAAATTGGTACGATTCTATACCGATCAGATGCTAGTACAAGGGTACTTTCACGCCGATCCTCACCCGGGTAACCTTCTAGTGACTCCTGATGGTCAGCTGGTACTGTTGGATTTTGGAATGGTCAAGCGGGTTTCCAATCCGACACGTATCGCCATCATCGAGCTTTTACGTGCCGCCAATGAACAAGACTATGAAGCCTACGTGAGTGCCTCCAAGCGTTTGGGGACGGTGGCATATGATGCACCCGTAGCTGAGCTTGCTGAGTTTACCCAACGGATGTTTGAGATATTTGCCAATGATGCGTTGGACAGCAGCAGTATGCAAGAACTCGCATTTGCGGTATTGGAACAGACCCGAAATCTTCCGTTCAAACTCCCTCAAGAGGCAATCTATATTTTGCGAGTGAGTGCCATCATCGAGGGTCTAGGGACGACGTATATCGAAAATTTTAATGGAATCAAAGATATTTTGCCTATTTTGCAGCGTAATATTCCCAAAGCATTAGGGATGAAAGACTCCATTATAGAAAGTATTATCGATGAGATCAAACATATCCCCCAAGATGTCCAAGCCTTGCGTGAGACTCTTCGACGTGCGAGCCGTGGAGAACTGATGGTGGAACTCTCACCCCTACAGTTAGAGAGTATTTCTCAAAACCTCCAAAATGCTCTTCGCCCGATTGTGTTGGCATTGATGTTAGCTCTTGGAGCCATGGGAGCATGGATGGGTGGTGTGCACGAGTTGGCTTATGGTTTGTTGGGTGCTGCGATGATGCGATTGTGGTATCGATAAAACTACTTAAGGAATAAAAATGAAAATTGTATTGTGCGGAAGTAGCGGATTCCTTGGAAGTGCTCTCAAGGCGTTTTTTCTTCAAAATAAGTATGAAGTAGTCACTCTTAGTATTCGTTCATCAACATCGATAGAGAGTATTGTCGAATGTCTAGATAATGCTGACGTGGTTATCAATCTATCTGGTGCAAATATCATAGGACGCTGGAGTGATGATTATAAAGTCATTTTACGTCAAAGCCGTCTAGAGAGTACCCAAAAGCTTGTGGATGCGATAAAAGCATCGCACAATCCTCCCCATACCTATATCAATGCTTCTGCAGTAGGTATCTATGATGAAAAGCATCGCCATAATGAGCAATCGCATGAGTATGCTACTGACTTCTTGGCAACATTGGTGAGAGATTGGGAGGCTATAGCTTTTGGCGCCCAATCATCTCGTACTCGTGTATGTGCAACCCGTTTTGGTGTTGTATATGGCAAAAATGGCGGTGCTATGGCAAAAATGCTTCCTCCGTTTAAGATGGGTTTGGGTGGAAAAATGGGGGAGGGATCACAAGTTGTTTCATGGATACATATTGATGATTTGGTACGAGGGTATGATTTTTTGATCAACCATTCACATATCCAAGGAATCGTCAATTTTACTGCCCCACATCCACTCACTAATACTCAGCAAACACGTATCATGGGAGTTGAACTTCATCGACCAACATTTTTGAGTGTGCCTGCTTGGGTTGTTAGATTGATTTTTGGTGAGGGCTCAGCAGTGATGCTCGATAGCAAAGAGGCTGTCCCTGCTGTTCTAATACAAGAAGGATTTGAGTTTAATTATCCAACCTTTGAAAGAGCATTTCGAGAGATTGTTGCTGTAGGATAAATTTTATTTAGATTACTATAAGAAACATTGATGTATTCTCACTATAATCTTAGTGTTATAGGTTGATTGTAATATGAGTTCAAAAAATAAAACACTTTTGTTTGTTGTTACTCTTTTGACTATTTTTGCATTTTTATTTACTTTCATATTGTATTGGCATCAAAATCAAAAGCTCCAAGAAACTGAGCAAACCTATCTTCATACCGTCAATTCTACCTTCACGAAAATTTTACAAAAACAAAATGCTTTTTATGAGACTCGTTCTCGTGCAAATATTTCCTCAGATGGGGTAAAAGAAGCCATCATAGCCAAAGACCGAAAAGGATTGCAAGAGCTTTCCAACGGACGTTGGAAAACGCTCAAATCAAGTAATGAATTTCTCTCTCGGATGAATTTTTATCTTAGTGATGGAACGGTTCTTTTGCGTATGCATCAGCCGCAAAAGTTTGATGATAATGTCGCAGCATCACGTCCTATTATCAACAGTGCAGTAACAACACAACAAGCATTACATGGTTTTGAATTAGAGTCAGACCATTTGGCGTATCACTCTATTTCTCCTATTTTTGATCAAAATCGCTATATTGGGATTTTAGAGTTTACGAGTCGCCCGGACGAAATTTTTAGTGAAATGGAAGATTTAATCGGATTAAAAGGGGCGCTTTTTATTAAAAAACCTTTGGAGTTGAATGGATCACGCTACACTATTGGAGAGTATGCTCTCCAATACAGCGCACTTGGGGATACTATATTATTAGATGCTTTGAAACAAAGTTGCTATAGTTTTGAAGTATTTCGACATTGTAAAATTAGTGATAAGACATATGCTATCTATTCGTTTGATGTGAGTGATTTTAGAGGAAAGACGGTCGGGAAGGCGGTCTTTATTAATGATATTACCCTTATCAAAAATGACTTTATGAATAATCTAATAGAAATGATCTCTTTTTTGGTTGTGTTGCTGATATTGCTGGTGATAGGGATCAATTGGGGTTTTCATAAAATTATTAGCAAACTTGATGAAAGTATTCTAGAATCTGAGATAGCACATAAAGAGGTGTTGAATTATGTTGAACTAATTGATCAAAACGTTATCACTTCAACAACGGATTTAGAGGGGAAAATTGTTAGTGCTTCAAGTGCTTTTTGTGCTATATCAGGATATTCACGAGAAGAATTAATAGGTAAAAATCACAGAATTATACGTCATCCCGATATGCCTGCATCACTGTATAAAGCTATGTGGCTTATATTGTCCAACAATGGTGTGTGGCAAGGTGAAATTAAAAATAAGAAAAAAGATGGGACCTATTACTGGGCTGAGACTACAGTGCATCCACTTTTTGATGAAGAGGGAAATAAAACAGGTTACGCAGCTATTCGACATGATATTACCGATAAAAAACGTCTTGAAGAGATGTCTATTACCGACAGCTTGACAGGTATTTATAACCGACGTTATTTTGATCAGATGTTTCCAAAGTTTGTCAAGACTGCAAAGCGTAATAATGACAAGGTTTGTTTTTATATGATTGACGTCGATTATTTCAAGCTTTATAACGATCATTATGGACACCAAGCGGGTGATACTGTTTTGATGACGGTTGCCCAAACTCTGTGCAATGCATTAAAGCGTTCAGATGATTATTGTTTTAGAATTGGTGGAGAAGAATTTGCATTACTTGTTCGAGTTTCACAGAGTCAGCTTGTTTGTGATTTTGGAGAGAGTTTGCGTTTGATGATCGAAGAACTAAAGATTCCTCACGCTTATAATACAGCTAGCCCCTTTGTTACAATTTCGATAGGGCAGTTTTGTGATAAAGGATTCAATATTAGCAGTGAAAATACACTGTATAAATCTGCTGATGATCTGTTATATAAAGCAAAAGAATTAGGTCGTAATCAGGTGAAGTGCAATAGTGAAATGGATAGTTAGGAGATTTCTTATAACGAACTCTTGAAGTGATCTAACGCTTTTTTGGAACTTACTTTGTGATTGACAATGGGTTTAGGATAGTCGATGATTGTGTAATGTGTGAGCAGTGTTTCATCGGATAAAAATTTTGCTGGAACCTCACGCACTTGAGGTAAATAGTGTTTAATGTACATTCCCTCTTTGTCAAATCGAAGTGTTTGTGTATAAGGATTGAAAATACGAAAATAGGGTTGGGGGTCAACGCCAGTACCAGCACTCCATTGCCACGACAATATATTACTTGATGCATCATAATCCATGAGATACTGGGCAAAAAACTGTTCTCCCCACTGCCATGGCAATAGCAGATTTTTGGTCAAAAAACTCGCACAAATCATACGAACACGATTATGCATTTCTCCTGTTTCTAATAACTGTCTCACCCCTGCATCGACGATGGGAACTCCCGTTTGTGCGGTGCAAAAGGCTTTGAAGGTTTCGACGTTTTCGATTCCTTTGAAATGGTAGCGAAAGTTCTCAGATTCCAGTTGGGGAAAATGATAGAGTAACATGGCGTAAAAATCTCTAAAAATCAGCTGACGAAAAAATGGCTCGGTATCAACTCCCTCTTTTTTACGCTCCACAAGCCATCGTAGTAGCGTGCGTACGCTGATGGTACCAAACCGTAAATCAGCACCCATACCCGATGTCCCCATTAGGCTCATGATGTCTCTGGCTTTGGGATAGTCGGAGAGTTTTTTGGCAAAACACTCCAACTTTTCGTGGGGGGTCATCTGTTGGTGTGCGGTCAAAGTTTGTGGTTCGAATCCTAATGATTCGAGAGTTGGGGGCAAGAGGGTGTGTTGCTGATGGTCTATGTGGTGGAGGTGTGAGCAATCAAAGTCGATGAGGTGATTGTCTCCAAAAGAGGCTTTTTCTTGGTGTCTTGGGTGAAAGAGGGTTTTGGCTTTGTTGTAAAATGGGGTAAAGACGAGATAGGGCGAACCATCATTTTTGAGTACTTCTTCTGGTTCAAAGATATAGGTGTCATGGATAGGGTTAAATTCGAGAATATGAGAGACGTCACGGTCTCGCTCAAGTGCATAGATGTCATAGTCTCCCGATGCACACACTTCATGAAAGGAGTGTTGTGTCACAAGCCACGTAAAAACGTCGGTGGGTTTCCCGTAAAAAAGTGCGAGATTACACCCATGACGTGCCAAGTCCTCTTTGAGACGCATCAATGCCGTAAAAATAAACGTCATGCGCCGGTCGTTGGATGGGAGACGATCCAAGATAGTAGAGTCGAAAATAAAGATTGGGAGCACATCGCCCCCAAGTTCCAACAGCCGATTATCGTCTACTCGTAAATCACGTCGGAACCACAAAATCCGTCGCACGACTATTTTCCACCATCGATATGAGAACGTAATGCCAATGTTTTGGGGTAGGGATTGAGAAACGTCTGGTCAAGCAAATAGCGGGTGTCATATTTTTTGGCGTACAGATGAATCGTCGAGAGAGGGACGATGAGAGGAGTGAGTTTGTTGGCAAAATCGTCAATTTGTTCGCGGAGTGTCTCTTTTTCACTTTTGGTCAGCTCTTTTTTGAAAAATCCTGCCAAATGATCGAGTACATTTCGAGTTTTTTTGATGGAACTTTTGCGACCGATGGCGGTTTTAAATCCTAGTTCATACATCGCTAGCAAGACTTCAAACGATAAACTTTCACGGTTGCCTACGATGTTGCCCAGTTCTCGGTAGAGTTTTTCATCTTTGGATTGGAGCAAAAACTTATGGACAGTATGAAAACGGACAAGATCACCCAGATTTGGTTGTGATACTTTGAATTGTTCAAACTTATCAAACGCAAAGAGTTGCATCACAAAATTTTCCCGTAACCATGCATCTTGAAGTCGTCCTTCTTCTTCCATAGGTAACAGGGGATAACGCTCACGGCACATCGCCATGAAAACTCCATCTTCTTTTCCATCGCTCATGCCATTGGTTAGATACATTTTGGCACTATTCATACCGCAACTGGGAGATTTGGATTTGAAAATGATCCCGCACAACGGTTCATTTTCTAGCTTTGAAAGTTCATCACGACTCGTGTGTATCAGTGTATTAGTGAGGTCATCTCCTGTTTTATTGGAGTGGACACGGGTATTCCCTTCCACATTGACCAAACGTACGGTAGGACGTGGAGTTCCAAATGCTAAATGTTCGGGGCAAAAAGTGACAAACGAAGCAAATTTTCCCAGCTCATCGGTGATAAAATGGTCGTGTTTATGCCCTGCATCAAAGCGGACTTTTTCACCCAATAAGCAAGCTGATACAGCTATTTTCATGATTTTACTCCCTTGTAAAGATTGCGAAACTGTTTGGCACCATCTTTGGAGCTTTCAATTGTCTCTTTGATCCCTTCAAAGTGAAAGCTGATACGACTTTGGTCGATAGTTTCCATCTCTTTTATATGGTCGATATTGATGAGATACGAGCGATGAATGCGTAAAAAATTATACTGCTCGAGTAGTGCTTCAAGATCGGATATTTTTTTGGGATAGTAGGAAAATCCTTGTGCACTACGAAAGATTACTTCAGATAAATCTGCTTTGACATAATAAATCTCATTAGGAGAGAGGAGATAGTGACTCTCACCTGCTTTGGAAATAAGCCTAAGCTCTTTTGGTGTAGTGTTGGTCGTGACACGTGAGATGGCACGCTCCAAGGATTCTACCGTGTAAGGCTTGAGGAGGTAGTCTACAGCTCCCACATCGAATGCTTTGAGTGCATGATGATCATAGGCTGTTTGATAGATGATGGCTAAATCCTCATGATGATAACGCAGTGCATATCCCAGCTCGATCCCGTCCATCTCAGACATCGAAATATCCAATAGTGCAATATCAAATTTTTGGCTCGAGGCAAGCTCAAGCGCTTGTGCACCACTGGATGCTTGTGTTATGGATGTATGTCCAAGAGAAGTTAGCAAACGTGTCAGACGCGCAAGTGCTAAGGGTTCGTCATCGACGATGAGAAAATTCATGGAGTTCCTTTAGGACTAGAGTGTAAGTGGGAGGATTATGCTGTAATATCGAGAGTTTTCCTTCACACAAATGGGTCAATCTCTCTTGAAGATTGGATAGACCGATACCAAATTTTGTGGAGGTGATCTCTTTTCCATTGTTCCCAACCTCGATATGGATGTTAGTGTTTTTGAAGGTATGTATTGTGATCTCAAAAGGGGTTTTTGTAGTAATCATCCCATGTTTGATACCATTTTCACACAAAAGTTGAATCGAAAATTTTGGAACAAGAACAGTATTGAGAATTTTGTCGTGTGTGATGGTGAGTTGAATTTTTCCATTGAAGCGGATGTTTTCAAGTTCAATGTAATCACTGGCATTGCGTATCTCTTGTTCGAGTGTGATGAGGGGAGCTTCGACCATCGTATTACGTAAAAATGTTGATATTTTTATCACCGCTTCTTCTGCACGCACGGGGTCTTGATGTATGAGTTCAGCCAAAGAATTCAGAGCATTGTATAAAAAATGGGGGTTAAGTTGAGTTTCAAGTGAGCTAACACGGCTTTGGATAAATAGGGTGTCAACGTGCTCTTTTTCATTGCGTGTTTTGACAAATCGGTAGATTAATGCCCCCATAAGATAGGTGAGCAATCCGATGATGGATGCACTTTGAAGTGGGTGGATGGCAAACAGAGAAATAGTGGTGATTTGGCTGTATTGTACGGTGGAATACGTCCCAAGTGTCCCTAAAAAACCTGATAAAAATGAAAAGAGTGCAGCAATAGTGTTCCACCACTGTTTGCCTATATTGGGGAGGAGATAACGATTCATAAACGTGATAAATACAAGTGATAGGGTGGTGATACAAAAGCCTAGTACCAGACCAAACAATGCACCATCAACAGGAGATAATCCGAGTAAATAATAGCCAAAAATAGAGAGAAGTGTCGAAAATGCCAGTCCGATAATAAAAACACTCAACCAATCATACTTGGTGATTTGCAATTCAATATTTCCCATGAATCATCCTCATGCAGTTAAGTGCTCCCATCATGACCCCTGGCCATCCTTGTGCGGCATAAGAAGTATCCCCAACTTGATACAATCCTTTTATAGGGGTGTCATTAGCGGGAAGACGAGGAAGAAAGTTGGAAAGAGTCAAGGCATTTCCTCCGAGTTGAGTTCGATTGATATAGTGGCCAAATGTTTTTGGAGTGGCTGCAAAACTTTCCACGATTTGATCGTCTGATAGGGTTAGTTTATCACAAATCCACTGTTGGAGAAGATTTTGGAGCTGTGTTTTATGATGTTTGTACAGTATTGGTTCAACACCAATCCAGTAGCGTGTGTCGGTATGAATCGAAGCAGTAATGCGATATTCTCCAGCAGGTGCTATGAGAGTATCCGCAGGATCGCTAAACGAAACAAAAACAGATTTTGAGATTGTATAGGGGAGAATTTGTTCAGCAATCAGCTGATAATGGTGGGAGTAGAGGGTGTCAGATTTGATGGTCATATAAAGGATAAAAGCACTTTGATGATTGTTGATTTTTTCGTATTTTTGATAATATTTTTTGATTGCAGAGTCACTAAACCATTGTGAACTTTCATAGTGTGACGTTCCCATGATGAGGTTTTTACATTTGATGGTGCCTTGAGATGTCAACAGTGTGTAGATTCCCATCTCATTAGAAATTGAGATGACAGTGCATCGTGTTCTAATATCGGGAATCTTAGAGGTCAATGATACACAAGCAGCTCCCATCCCTCCTACGGGATAGTGTGTCTCATTAAAGGTATATCCCAGACTCAGTGCAGCAGTAAAAAAATTGACATCTTTGGATGTTGCTTGAGCAACAATCATGATTTGAGCATCCAAAAAATCGAGATATTGTGGAGTAACAGTACCATAAAATCGGGCGATAAAATCGTGAGCATTCCCAAATAAGTATCGCCAAAATTTCCGTATCATGGGAAATAGACTCGTGAGGGAGCGGATTTTTGAAAGCGTTGAGGCATTGGAGTAGTAATGCCCTTCCATGTAATAAAAAGCAACCCCGATAGAGTGAACCAATGTCCAAAATTCTCGATGTTTAGAGTGGGGATAAAAAGCCTCAATTTCAGTGATAAAATGCTCTAGTTCGCGATAACGAATACATGTTTTGTCACCTTGGATGATAGTGATTGCGGGATCAGTGGAGATTAGCTGCGGTGCAGTGCCCACAGTGTCAAAAACACGACGTACAATACCTCCCTCATGATAGCCTGAGATAGTAGTGGCACCTGTGTTGTAGCGACGTGTGTTATGAGTAAATGTTGATGCACACCCACCAAGGGATGGTTCTTTTTCGATAAGTATAACATCATGCCCTTGGGCATTGAGAAGAGCTGCAATAGAACATCCCCCAATCCCACCGCCAACGATTGCGTATTCTCGGATCAAAAAGAACCATTCCAAATCAAATATAGGAGAAAATAAAGCGCACCAAAAGAGGGAACAAGCCACGATAGATTTAGGTTGCTGGATAGATTTCGCATTAATACTCCAATCGTTAGTTATGATAGGGGAATTATCCCAGATAATCTCAAAGATTCGTAGAGTTTTTTTGTCTTTTGGTGTAGGAGAGTTCTGTTTTTGAGTTGATTAGAAGGATTCCCCGCTTAATACTTTCCCTGCTTCTAAAAGATTGGATTGTATTATATATATGTTGTCGTTGATGGTTTCAATATCTAAAAAGTCAAATTTCCCATTGGTATAGACAATAGCATGATGATTGGAGGATGAACCTAGGAGACGCTCTAATGATAAGGTCACAAATTCAGTTGCCATAAGTCGATCAAAGACACTGGGGTTACCACCTCTTTGAACATGTCCTAATGTTGTGATACGTGATTCGAACCCCAAGGTGTGTTGTGACCACTCTTGTAGCTCTTTAGCCCTATTTAACCCTTCAGCGCACACGATGATGAGGTAGTTCCGACCTTGTTCGATTTCACGTAGAAGTTTATTCTCTAGATTTTTTAGATTGAGGGACAATTCAGGTATGGCACACACTTCTGCACCGCTAGTGAGAGCAGATACGAGCGCTAAATAACCACATTTGTGACCCATGGTCTCGATGATAAAAGCTCGTTTAAATGACGATGCGGTGTCTCGTATGTTGTCGATACAGTGTGCAATGACATTAAGTGCGGTATCGACACCCAGACAATACTCGCTCCCGTAGATATCATTGTCGATGGTGGAGGGGATACCGATAAATTCGATCCCAAATTCTGTATGAAACAAATCCAACGCCTTAAAGCTTCCATCACCGCCCAAGACGACGAGTTTAGTGATGCCGTGACTTTTGAGGTTGCGGTACGCTAGTTCCCGTTGCTTCTTTTCATAAAAACGTTGTGAGCGAGAAGAGCGGATGATTGTTCCACCTCGATAGATAATCCCTGCAACATCACTGTGAGAGGCTGCTTGGATACGATTATCAATAAGTCCTTCCAGACCATCGTAGACAAAATAAGGGGTGACATTATGGGCATAACACACCTCTACAAAGGTTTTGATGGCAGGATTCATCCCTGAACAATCTCCACCGGAGGTTAAAATTGCTATTTTCATTATAAATAATCCCTGTTGTCTTAGTGTGAAGATAATACCCAAAACTTTGATGTGCGTCAATGTTTCTTGGAGTCAAATTTTGCTACACTGCTATTTTTAAAAAGGATTTTTATGATAACCCCTGATTTTTTTACTAAACTTCCAACCATTACTCTACGTGATCCACTCTCAGAGCTACTGGGTAATGCCTACAGAGGAATAATAGAATACACGTATGGTGATATGGCAAAACTTGCAGGTCACTCATGTCCTACAGTGGCAGGTGCGTATCTGATGCTTCGTGAGGGTTTAAATGCGTTGTATTCTAGCGAGATGCCTGTACGAGGAGAGATAAAAGTATTGATGCGTGGAACTTTAGGTGAGGGGACGGTTGGCGTTGTTGCTAATGTTGCCTCGATGATTACTGGGGCGACGGACACCAGTGGTTTTCACGGTCTTAATGGTCGATTTGACAGACGAAATCTTCTTTTTTATGGGGTAGATATGGAGGGTGAAATGGCGTTAGAGCGTATTGATACAGGAGTGCGAGTGGTATTAAACTATAATCCATCTTCCGTACTACCACATCCTGATATGAGCGCTTTAATGATGAAAGTATTGGGTGGTATCGCAAATAGTGGTGAACAGGTGGAGTTTGGTGAATTGTGGCAAAACCGTGTTGAGCGCATCATGTTTCATGGTGGAAATGGTGCAGCACTCGTGAATGTATCTAAGATAAAAGGATAATAATGAAATTAATAGTATTCTTAATGAGTATGGGTATGTTGGTGTACGCAGCTGATGGCTACAAGGTGTATCAAAAACACTGTATGAGTTGTCATGTAGAGATGATGGAAAAAAGTGAAGTGCTCAAAAAGTTCAAAACACTCAAAGCCCCTCCAATGGTAGAGGTGTCAAATCGTCTGAAGGGAAATATTATCCTCAAAGAACCCGATGAGATGGTCAAACGACGTGTGGTGATTGCATTTATCAAAGACTATATCGAAAATCCCAGTATCGATCATAGTATGTGTGAGGTAGGAGCGTTGGATAATTTTGGAATCATGCCGTCACTTAAAGGCAAGTTGAGTGATGATGAACGTGAAGCAGTATCACAATGGGTCTATGATCGCTATAAAGGTGTGCAGTTTTAATCACTGATGTTATGCACTAAAACGAAGGCATCCGTTTTCTGAAGAAACATTTTTGTTTCACAAAAAGCGTTACACTTGTTTTAGTGGCAGGGACAAATGTCCCTACAACTCTCCTTATGCTACAAAAGCATAGCTTTTGAGAATTTTAAATAATCACTTTTTATTAGTAACGGAATAAATAAACTTGAAAACTTCCGCCACGGCGATGTAGAGATTTTCTGGGATTTCGTGATCGATTTCGACTTTGCTCAAGAGTTCGATGAGGTCAGCATCTTCTCGAATAGGGAGATCATGCTCATGGGCAATTTCGATAATTTTTTGAGCCGTTACCCCTTTGCCTTTGGCGACCACTTTTGGGGCATTCTCTTTGTCCTGATCGTATCGTAATGCAATTGCTTGCTTCATATTGTCACCTCAAAACCGTCATACGTATCATCTTCAGTAGATTCATATACTTTTACGCTTTGAGTAAGCCGTTGGGTTTCATCAAAAATTCTCACAGATCGTAATGTTAGATTGGCATCTTTTAGAGAAGCTTGAAGCTCGCTCATATGGGTCTCTAAAAGCTGTTTAAATTGTTTTGTTTGTGTGTGTATTTTGATGTCAAGTACATTCCCATCCTGTAGTCCCATGAAAAGATCAACGTCTCCGTGTTCTTTAAGTGTAAGATTGATTTCACAATACGATTTTTCACCATTCTTTTTTTTGAATTCCAGTGATCCTTTTTCGATAGCATCCCATGCAAAAGGGAAATAAAGAGAGTTGGAATTACTTAAATGAGAGAGGAGTTGATGATAGTCAATGTGTGTGAGAAGCTCATCTATTTTGAGCTGGAGTTGACTGTTTTCAAGTGATGGAGAGGCTTCTAATTCTTTATATAATTTCAAAAGTTGTGATTTAACATCATTGCCCATTCGCTCTTCAACGATTTGTGGCGTGGCGCCCTCAAGTGTGGCTATTTTAGATTCCATAAAGATACCGCTGTTGATAATTTTATCTTTGAGGATTGGCGTATCGAGTTCAAATGTAGAAGAAGCGCCTTGAAGATTTATGGTAGAGTGTGTTGATTCTAAAATAGCAATATTTTTTTGTCCTAGCGTGTCAGATTGGATGGGGGTGGTTGTATGTAAAAGCTTATTTGTATTATATTCAATTGAGGGGTTGGATTTTAAATCGACAATGAGTGATTTGAGTGACTCGGTAAAATTCCCCATATTTTTAAAAGCAGGGGAGTTTTTGAGCATGCTTAGCAGTAAGGCATCCGATTTTGTAGTATCGATTTTATGAGTAAATAGTGTCCCAAGTAGTGATTTTAAGTCTCTTTTGTCGTTAAGTATAGCCAACTGGTCAGGAGTGGCGTGTTTGATGAGTTCATTGAGAACTTTATTGTGTTGTGGCAATAAAAGTGAAAGTTTATTTGAGGTATTGGTTAACGATTTTTTGCTCGCTAGCGCTTCCATCAGTGATTATTTTTCTCATCTGGTGGAGGACGATGCTGTCCCTCTTTAATCCCTCTAGAGATTTTTTCAAGCGTCTGCTTGGCCTTGAGTTCTTGATTAATAGACGTGTCTTTGAGAGGTAAAACGAAGGCTAAAAGGATAAAAATAAGACTAAAAACCAATCCACCTAGACTAGCAAGGATAAGTTTGAGTTTTTCATCATCCATAGCGAACACTCCTATAAGGTATAGGAATATTATAGCAGTTTTTTTAAGAGAGTTTTCCATTCGCAACAAGTTGCGCTACAATCTCTTTATTTTTCATAATCTTACTGTAGTATTTATGATTTACCATTCCACCATTGTAGCCACTGATAGCATTAAACTGATTGCCTCGTGTATTGTGCAGTATTACAACATAGTGAGCCGCTATTTTTGCTCCTAAACGTGTATCACCCAACAATCGTGAAGCAATTTGAATATCAGAGAGCTTGTTAAGCCAGTTTAGTTTTGGAACATACTGAGATACGTGACGAGCAGTGGCAACACGTACTTGCATGGCTCCTAATGATGCTTTGGTAATTGATTTTTTGTGATTAAAATCACCAATCGTATTTTTACCTGCACTGCTTTCAGTAATACAGATGGCACTGACGGTATTTTCGTAGGTCTTCCCATTTTTGTCAGGGATGCATTTTGCAACATCTCGAACAGTTTGCAGCACATGAAGCTGCTTTGGGGTCATTTTGTGAATTGTATCGTTTGCTAATGATGCACATACAAAGAGGGTGAGTAGTGAAAAGGTTTTCAACATGCTTTAGCTCCTTAATTTTGCTGATGAAATTTTAAGGTATACATAAGCTCTGGGTGCTGTTATCAACAACTTAGATGATTTGGTTAAGAAAAAGTTATCAAAATTATATGTTTGAGTCGATGTATAGGGAAAGCTGATGTTAAGATAACTTTATATTATGGTTAATTAATGTTTATAAATATTATATATATTAAAATGATTTAAGGTTCAGAATAAAAATAAGCTATTTTTAAGTTTAAATAGAAGGAAAATTGGGTTGATTTTTATTTTTGTGCAGTAAGATAAATCCAAAAATCTTTGTGGCTTTTGCCTTGATCGAGAAAATAAAACTGCAATATTGCAACTCTGTATAATGTAATAGCCATTTTTGCATAGGGAACAGCGAGCGAAAGTGCCATCCACCATGGTTGTTCTTTTTGACCTTTGGATGTCATCATTTCTTCTATACCTATATTGTTGCTCAAATAAATTCCAAATGCCATCGAGAATACAAAGTTCAAGATGAGACCGAAAATGAGATACGGGAATAAATCAGGTGACGTAAGATCAATCATAGTTGTTACGCTTTATAAGCTGCAATAGCATCTTCAAGGATTTTGGTTGCTGCTGCTTTATCTTCAAAGCCTTTTACTTTTACCCATTTGTTGGGCTCTAGCATTTTATAGGTTTCAAAAAAGTTTTTGATTTTTGCTAGAGTATGTTTTGGAATATCACCCAGATCTTGGATCTCTTCAAAAGTGGGATCGATTTTAGAAGTGGGAACAGCAAGGAGTTTCTCATCAATACCGCTTTCATCTTCCATGATGAGTACGCCCACGAGACGACAGTTGGTAACACACCCTTCAACCATCGGATATTCGGTTAAAATTAGGATGTCAGCAGGATCGCCATCTTGAGAGAGAGTTTTATTAACAAAACCGTAGTTGGCAGGATAATACATAGCTGAGTGCATAACACGATCAAGCACTAAGGCACCGCTCTCTTTTTCAACTTCATATTTGATGTTAGAGCCACATGCGATTTCAATAATGGCTTTTACTTTATCTGGGTTTTCACCGTATCCGATTGCGTCAAGATTCATGGATGCTTCCTGTTGTTAATGATTTAATAATGCGGATTGTAACCAACCATAACTTACAAAAAACAAAGTTTTTATTAACTTTAGAGGGATGCAAGGGACATGTGCCCCTAGTATAAAAAGAAGTGAAGCGCTTTTTGTAAAACAATAATATTTCTTCAGAAAGCGGATGTATTTGTTCTGATGCGTAACGTCTGGTGACAAAAATTCAATGGAGTTTAATTTATATTCGAAGGGTTAAAAATACAAACTAGACTTAAACAACACTACGGTAAAGTACACACCATAAAAACAAACACACACGGAGATATAGATGGCAACTTTCGAAGAAGCATCCTTAGAATACCACAAGGCCAATAGTAAATTTGACACTAATGGTAAAATCGGAACATTGATTACAAAACCATGTGATACAGTAGCAGAGCTTGCAATGGCATACAGCCCTGGGGTTGCATACCCATGTTTGGAAATCGAAAAAGATATTGATACAGCGTATGATTTCACCAATAAGGGAAATCTTGTAGCTGTTATTTCTGATGGTACAGCGGTTCTTGGTTTGGGTGACATTGGTCACCTTGCAGGCAAGCCTGTTATGGAAGGAAAATGTGTACTTTTCAAATCATTTGCAAAAGTTGACGCTGTTGATATCGAACTTAACGTTCATGATACAGAGTCTATTATTGCAACCGTTGCAGCAATCGCTGATACATTTGGCGGAATTAACCTCGAAGATATCGCAGCACCTCAGTGTTTTGAAATCGAAGAGCGTCTTAAAGAAATCTGTAATGTTCCTGTTTTTCATGATGATCAACATGGTACAGCAGTTATCACAACAGCTGGTTTAATCAACGCACTTGAAATGTCTAACAAAAAAGCGGAAGATTTAAAAGTAGTTGTTATCGGTGCAGGTGCGAGCGGAATTGCATGTGCTACAATGTACAAAGCATTAGGTGTTAAAAATATTACTATGCTAGACTCAAAAGGGGTAATTCACTCTGGTCGTACCGACTTAAATAAGCAAAAGCAACTATTTGCATTTGATACGCCAGATCGTACTCCGGAAGATGCGTGTAAAAATGCTGATATGATTTTGGGTCTTTCAGGTCCTGAACAAATTACTCAAGACATGGTTCGCTCAATGGCAGCTAATCCGATTATTTTTGCATGTGCCAATCCAATCCCTGAGATTATGCCTGACTTGGCAAAAGAAGTTCGTGATGATTTGATTATCGGAACTGGCCGTAGTGATTTTGCAAACCAAGTTAACAATGTTCTTGGTTTCCCGTTCATTTTCCGTGGAGCATTGGATGTTCGTGCTACTAAAATTACTGAAAACATGAAGATGGCAGCATCTCGTGCACTTGCTGCATTAGCAAAAGAGCCAGTACCTGAATATGTTGCTAAAGCACACAACCGTACAGATATGACTTTTGGGAAAGAGTATGTTATCCCATCTCCATTTGATAAACGTCTTATGGAATCTGTTTCATTGGCAGTTGCTACTGCAGCAATCGAAGATGGTGTTGCACGCGTTAAAAACTTTGACCTTGTAGCATACAAAGCTCACTTGCAAGAGTTGTCACTTTCGTAATCTCTTCGTTCGCCCGCAAGGGTGCCCGAAGGGTTCATGCTTCGATAGACTCACCACGAGCGGAACTACTCTTCGCTTACCACAAACAAAACTAATCTTTTTTCACCCCAGCTGTTTTATACTTTCCATTTTACTAATAATCAAAGGAATAATATTTTCACTTTTGGTTTTGTCAATAAATCCATCTGCACCTAATCCAGCAGCTTCACGTTTATTGTTGTCACCTGTCATAGAACTATTCACAATTACGGGGATAAATTTGGTGGCAATATTGGATTTTAGTTCGCGCACTACTGTGAATCCTGACATTTCAGGCATCTCAATATCAGTTACAATAGCAGGGATGGAAGATGGATTTGGATGCGCATTGATAAAGTCCATTAGTTTCTTACCATTATTAAATATTTGATAAGAGATTTTGGCATTTTCAAATACTTGACGTAAGTGATGTTGAGCTGTTTTAGAATCTTCAGCAATTAATACGATTCCATTTTTGAGTTTTTCTGGAATAACTATTCCATCAAGAGAACTAGCTGCAGCCGATACATTTACCATTGCTTGGGGAATAACATCAGCTAGAAGTTTTTCATAATCCAGTACTAAGCATAAACTGCCATCATCAAGACGTGTATCATTCATCACAAGACCATCATTGCCAAGTCGATAGCTATCAGGTGCATGCATCTCATTCCAATTTTTCTTGACTACACGATAGGCAAACATAATACGTATTCCTATTGTAATACCGTTAAAATCACACACGAGAATATTAGATGTTTTTTTATTTTCGGGCGTCAAATCATTTCCAAGCCAGCGTGGAAGATTAAGAATTGGTATTTGAAGACCACGTAATACTATGGTCCCCTCAAGAAGTGGATGGGCTGAAGGTATGAGAGTGAGCTGATGATGTTTGGCTTCTACAACCTCACGTGTTTTAAAAACATTGATAGCATAATAAGCAGAGGTTGATACCGCATCAACTTTGAAAATCAGCAGTTGTACTTCATTGTTTTTGGCAAGATTCGTAGAGCCATCTACGTGTTCTAAAATAGACATTAAAAACCCTCAAATATTTTTTGTTCCCCATCATACCAAAATCAAAGCTTTTTTTTACTAAAAACGTAAGGGGTAGCACTGTAAAATTCATTTACAAGATTAGCAATAGGAATATTAGGATGAACAAGACTACTGTATGCCCGCTAGATTGTTATGATGCATGTCGAATTATGCTTGATGAGACAGGATCTATCAAAGGAGATAAAACTCATCCTGTGACACAAGGGCATCTATGTTCTCATTTAAATCATTTTGATGATTTTGAACGCCTGATGAGTCCGACATACAAAGGTGTCTCTATCACGATGGATGAAGCATGTGAAAAACTATATGAGTTTTTGACGCAAAAAAATCCTGCCCAAACTCTTTTTTATCGTGGTTCTGGAAATCTTGGCATGATGCAACGCTCTATAGATCATTTTTTTGCCAACTTTGGAAGCTTTGGGACACACGGGTCATTATGTGATGGAGCCGGCTCGGCTGGAATAGTAGAGGGGCGCGGTGTTAATTATCCTCTCTCACCTGTGATGATAGAGGAGGCTGATGTAGTGATAGTGTGGGGAAGAAACATCCATTCTACCCATGCTCATATTCTACCATTTATCAAAAATAAAAAAATTATAGTCATTGATCCTATTCGGACACAAATTGCGGATACTGCAGATTTGTATATCCCCATCAAGCCTCATTGTGATATGCATCTTGCACTTTTGCTCTCCCGATTTGCGGTTATTGAGGGGATGCACGATATTCAATTCCTTGAAAAATTTGCGAGTGAGTATCAAGAGTTTTATGAATTAACTCAAACGATGCGTATTAAAGTGACACTAGAGTCTATTGAGATGACTTTGGGGCAAATTGGGGCAATATTAGAGATAATCCGTGGGCAAAAAGTAGTAGTTTTAGTGGGTGCAGGTGTACAAAAATACCGCAATGGTTCTGAAGTATTACGCGCTATTGATGGATTTGCAGCACTGATGGGATGGTTTGGAAAAAGTGGCTGTGGTGTCAGCTTTTTGGGAGATTCGAGTGCTGGGGTTACATCGCCATTTAGTAAAATTTCTAAAACGGTTGCCAAGCCGACGGTTGATTTTTCAAAATATACCACTGTTTTTATCCAAGGTGGAAATCCATTGGCGCAAATGCCAAACTCCTCTAAAGTGATTAGGGAGTTTGAAGCAGTGGAAAACCGTATTTACTTTGGATTATATGACAATGAAACGTCACGTAGTTGTGATTTGGTAATACCAGCTAAAACATTTTTGGAAAAAAAAGATATTCGTGCATCGTACGGAGATTTTACTTTGCAAACAATGTCACAATTACGTGAAAGTTCCATCGGTATATCTGAGTATGAGTTGGCATATCGGCTGTGTGAGAGTTTTGATTTTGCTATCCCAACACAAGAAGAGTGTCTTGAGATGTTCCATAAACAAGTTGAGATAGTAGAAGGTGTTGAAATGAAAAAAATCCGCCCCGATATCCCCTATAAAAAGGGATTTGAAACTGATGATGGCGAATTTCTCTTTATGGATGAGGTGGATTTAGGTCACAGCAGTGAAGATGGCTTGTTTTTAATCACGCCAAAACACCCCCGTGCACTTAATTCACAGTTCCATAGAGCTTCTGGAATTTTTTTGCATCCTGAATGCGGATTTAGTGAAGGCCAAACCGTGAAAGTGAGTTCTAAAGCAGGAGAAACCACTTTTGTTGTTCGATTTGATGAGCGCTTACGGTATGATTGTGCATTGATTTATGCTGGAACGCCAAGCGTTAATTTTCTCACCCCAACACTCTTGAGTTATGAGGGAAATAGTGCTGCGTACCAAGAATATAAAATAAAGGTAGAAAAATATGACAACTAATTTTGAACAGTATGTACTTCCAACATATGGACGCCAACCGATTAGTTTTGTAGAGGGAAAAAACGCACGTCTAACAGACAGTGATGGCAAGGAATATATCGATTTTTCATCCGGAATTGCAGTGTGCAGTGTGGGGCACTCAAATGATCGATTGACTAAAGCCATTTGTGATCAAGTCTCTAAGCTTATTCACGTCTCTAATCTCTATTATATTGAGCCACAAGCGTTAGCAGCCAAGAAAATTGTTGAACTTAGCGGTTATACAATGAAATGTTTTTTTGGCAACAGTGGTGCTGAAGCTAATGAGGGAGCGATTAAAATTGCTAGAAAGTTTGGTGAAGTAGATGGCGAACCAAAACGTTATAAGATTATCACACTAGAACACTCATTTCACGGTCGTACGATTACAGCTCTCAAAGCAACAGGGCAAGAGTCGATGCACAATTACTTTGGACCTTTTCCGGATGGATTTGTCTATGCTAAACATATTGATGAAATCGAATCATTACTAGATGAGCATACGGTAGCGGTGATGATAGAGTTGGTACAAGGTGAGGGCGGAGTTCAACCGTTGGATAAGGCAAAAGTGCAAGCATTGGCAAAAATGCTCAAATCTCGTAATATCTTGCTTATGGTAGATGAAGTACAAACGGGAATTTATCGAACGGGAGAGTTTTTAGCTTCTAATCTTTATGAAATCGATCCTGATGTGATTACGTTGGCAAAAGGTCTGGGCGGTGGTGTTCCTATTGGGGTGGTAATGACCAATCGATTGGATATTTTTGCACCAGGAGATCACGGCTCGACGTTTGGAGGGAACTATCTCTCGACAAGTGCAGCTAATGAAGTGTTAGACATCCTGGATGAACTCAAACAATCGGGAACACTAGATGAGATGTTAATCTATTTTGAAACAGCATTGGAAAAATTCGCACAATCTCACAAGGCTATCTTCCAAGAGCATGTAGGTCTTGGGCTTATGCGAGGACTACGTGTATGTGATGGAGATACGTTGGGTAAAATCATCAATGCAGCACGTAATGAGGGCGTCATCGTGCTCAAAGCAGGACGTAATACGTTGCGCTTTTTACCTGCATTGACGATTACCAAGAACGATATTGATGAGGGATTTGTACGCCTTGAAAAAGCAATGGCACAATTGTAAATGACTACGTTTAGTACCTATATGACGCAATGGCTGTATGGTGAAGATGGCTATTATAGTGACTATCGTCCTATTGGAAAAAAAGGGGATTTTTATACCGCGGTGAGTACTTCCAAGTTTTTTGGAGGTTCTATTGCCAATCATATCATTAAGCGTATTGATGAGGGATTTTTGACTCCTGATTGTTTGATTTGTGAAATAGGTGCGCATCATGGCTATCTTCTTGCTGATATCATTGAATTTTTACATACTTTGCGTCCGCAACTGATTCAAACACTTCGTTTTGGAATAATAGAGCGTTTTGTGGCGTTACAAAATCAACAGCAAAATTATTTTGAGGAATCGTTTGGGAATGTGATACGCTTGGAGCATTATAGAGATGTGAGTGAGATTGAGGCATCATGTGCGTTTTTCATTGCCAATGAAATTTTTGATGCATTTCCCTGTGAACTTCTCTATCAGGACAAAATAGGTCGCATGGACACTGGAAAAGTCGTTTTTGATATTGACTCTTCCAGTGCGATAGAACATGCTAAAAAGTATCACAAAGATCGAGGTGAGATTGCTGTAGGTTATGAACAGTTTGCACGCTCTATGAGTCAAAGTGTCCAAAAATTTGAGTTTATGAGCTTTGATTATGGGGAACTAAGTGCACGGAGTGATTTTTCGATTCGTGTTTATCATGAACATAAAGTCTACCCACTGTTTGATGAAGCGTTGAATTTGGGTGACGTATTTAAAAAAAGTGATATTACTTATGATGTCAATTTTACCCATGTCAAAGATGCTTTCCAAAGTGCTGGAGTGCGTTGTGAGCAATTTTCGACTCAGTTGGTTGCTCTCATAGAGATGGGAATTTTGGATTTATTGGGGATGCTCAAAGAGAAAGCTAACGATGAAATTTACACCCAAGAGCTTGAAAAAGTCAAAATCCTCATCACTCCTTCATTGATGGGGGAGCGATTTAAAATGATACGATTGGTTCAAGGTTAGGTGATGAAATTTCTAATTATAAGTATGACAGCTGTGGCTTTATTGTATGCAAATGCATTACACGAGGCAGTTTTTGAGGGTAATATCCCTAAAGTTGAAAAGATTGTACTTTCAGGGGTTAGTATTGATGAACCCAATAAAGCTGGATTGAATGGTTTGCATATTGCTATCAAGCTCAAAGATATAACTATGGCAAAATATCTTATTAAACATGGTGCGAACATCAATGCGCAAGATTTAAATGGTAATACGCCATTACTTTTGGCGGTACAAAAGAAAAGTATTGAGTTAGTTACTTTTCTGGTTTTAGAGGGAGCGGATGTTAATCTTGAGAACAATGAGGGGATTACACCATTACATCAAGCTGGATTTAGTGGAAATGTGGAGATTGTAGACTTTTTACTTAAAGCGAACGCCAACCCCAATGCTAAAACCAAAGATGGTGTCAGCCCATACGATTTGGCAATAGCCAAGAAAAATACACAAGCAGCACAACTCATCTTGATGAATAAATAGGAGAAATTATGACAATTAAAATTAATGGTGAAATACGAGAATTTAACGAGAGTGTAACCCTTTTGGAAGTCATTGAAACATTAGGGTTGACTGGTCAGGTAATGGCAGCAGCCGTCAATATGAATATTGTGAAACAAGACCAGTGGGGTATGTTTAATTTGACTGACGGTGATACAATCGAGTTGCTTGATTTTGTTGGAGGCGGATGAAGATTAACTCTCCAAAAGCCTATCATATTTTGTTTTTAAAATGAGATATTTTTTGTGAAGTGCTTCGTACTCTTTTTGGTAGTCAATAATATCTTCCTCCTCTTTTAGTACTTGCTGTGGGATGGCAGGAGTTTGAGGTGCTGGTGCATCCATGATAATATAGACCACTTCTTTACCATTTTCCTCTTTTGTTACTGTTTTGAGCTCACCATTCATCGTCTTTTTGATGACACTGTGAATGGTTTGACGATGGGTTGAAGCATATTTTTGGACAGTGAGAAGTTCCTCCATGGCTTAGATGCTTTTCTTCATATAGTCAGCCACTAAAACGATGGTAGTTCCATTGATTTTGCCTTCGATATACTTTGCGTCATCAGTGAGACGAATATTTTTGACAATCGTCCCTCGTTTGGCAGTAAATCCTGCCCCTTTGACTTCTAGATCTTTGATAAGTGTGACGGTATCACCTTCGTTCAAAACTGTTCCATTGCTATCACGATGAATGACAGCGTTGTTGGTATCACTATTGGATGTGTTGAGTAGTCCTGCATCTGCCCATGCTTTGACATCATCTTCGAAGTACATCATATCCACTAAATCTTGTTCACCTAGCGCACGCAACAAGCGGTATGACATAACAGCAACGGCAGGCTTTTCACTCCACATAGTATCGTTAAGACAACGCCAGTGATTGGCATCTAAGGTATCTGGATTGCTGATTTGTGTCCGACAAGTTTCACATAGCATCAGTGATTGCTCAGAGCTCCCATCTCCAATATTATAATTTTCCAAGTTGTCAGTTGCTCCACACAATTCACACATACGTATCCTTTGTTATTTAGTTGCTGACATTATAGTTGAGGTTTGTTAAAAAGGGGATTTTATGAGCTATTGTAAGGCAACAACAGCGATAGCATAGTCGCCATCGTGGGTAATAGAAACGGAAGCAGTGTTAATAGCAAAGGTTTGTTGTACTTTGGGGCTCAATGTAATCATAGGAGCACCTTTAGATGTTTTAGAGAGGGTGATATCGTGAAAGCTGCATTCACTGCTGATACCACATCCCAAAGCCTTTGAACACGCTTCTTTAGCAGCCCAAAAGCCTGCAGCAGTATTGGGATTTTTAACAAGACTTATCTCATCAGTAGAGAGAAATTTCGAGAGCCCTTGATCTCCCCAGCGCTCCATGAGACGCTTCATACGCTCAATTTTGATAAGATCAATACCTATCATTACCGCTTATTGAACCACAAAGTCAACAAAATAGACGTTCATAACTTTTCCATCTTTGATCCGTGGATTGATTTCACTGACAATTTGTTCTTTTAGTGTCTCCTTGCCTTTGGCCGTGGATATCTCTTCAAGCGATTTAGATGAGAGAATACGAATAATAATATCACGTAATAGAGGCTTTTTTGTATCTAATTCGTGTGCTAATTCTTCGCCCTCTATTTCCAAATTAAGTTCTACTTTTAAATAGCGTCGACCGCTTTCGGAGAGGAGATTGACAGTAAAGAGGTCTAATGGATACATAATCCCTACTTCGGTTCCTCCAGCACTGTGAGAGCTCTCTGTATTACCATCTTCAGTATCTGTTGAACCATCACCATGATTTTCATCTGCGGTCTCTTCTTCACCGTGGGCTACCGCTTCTTTTTTTGTTCCATCAGCAGCTTCTTCTTCATGACCGCCAGACATAAGAGCGATGATAACACCACCAATTGCCAAAACGAGTACCAATACAACAATGATAATAATGAGAAGTAGTTTGTTCGATTTTTTCGCTTCTCCACCTTCTGCGGAGACGTCTTCTCCGTGTTCTTTTTCTTTAGCTGCCATCCGTAGCTCCTATGAAATAAATAATTTTTTATTGTACCTTGAAATCTTTGAAGTTTCGCATGAAAGTTTAAATTTCTTTGGTTAAACTTAGTGCAATATTTTGATTAAGGAGAATTGTGGAAGCTGTTTTGGCAAGCTTAGGTCGACCTTTTCTTATTTTTTTTGAGAGCATTGAAAAATTTGGAGTTTTTATCCTTTTTCAAGCTCGACTAGTACTTCTTTATTCACGTGTTTTTAGACGCCCAACCATTTTATTGACCCAAATCGAAGTGATAGGGTTGGGGTGTATTGGAGTGGTGACGCTAACAGCTCTATTTACTGGGATGGTAGAAGCGATACAGTTGTACAGTGGATTTCATCAGTTTGGGATTGAGAGTTTTATTGGATATACGATTTTTCTTTCAATCACCAAAGAGCTGGGACCTGTTTTTGCAACATTGATGCTTATTTCTCGCTCGGTGAGTGCCATGGCAGCGGAGCTTGGGACGATGCGTGTGTCGGAACAAATCGATGCTATTGATATTTTGGGTGTGGATTCAAAAGAGTACCTATTGGCACCTCGCATTGTGGCTACCATTATCTCTTTGCCTCTTTTGGTCGTGTGGTTTGATTTTGTGGCAATTTCTTCGGCATATATTATCTCTACTGGAGCGCTTGGGATTAATCCTATAGCTTATCAAGAAACGGTTATGCGACTGGGTGAGTTTGATGATATTATGACAGGGTTTATAAAAGCAGCAGTTTTTGGTTGGATAGTTAGTACTATTGGGAGTTATATTGGATATCATACCAGTGGGGGAGCTCGCGGAGTAGGGGAATCTACTATTCAAGCAGTTGTTTATTCAGCGGTAGCTATTTTTGTAGCAAACTATTTTATTTCATCATTATTTTTGTATTTGGATTGGTAAGAACATTTCTTGTTACACACTAAAACGAATGCATCTGTTTTAGTGGCAGGGACGCACACAAAGATGTATCCGATTAGATTACTCGCTCAGCTCACTCAGTGGACGAAACTTATAGCTGTCAGGATCATAATAATCAATTGCACCTGTTTCAATATCATAATACCAACCATGAATAAAGAGTTTGTCGTCATCTACCCGTTTTCGAACCTGAGGATAGGTGAGAAGATTCTCGATCTGGGTAATAATAGAGAGGCGTTCAGTTGCACGCAAGAGATTGTCGGTATCAGCATTCGAACCAAGGGCTAATATTGCCATAGATTTTGCTTTTTCACCCAGCGTAAGCCATTTGGCGGTGTGTATCATTGAGGCGTCACAGTTGGTTTGATAGAGTGATTTGATAGCTCCACAGTGAGAATGTCCACAGATAATTATTTCAGAGACTTCCAAAACACCTATGGAGTATTCAATCGCTGCGGCAGTAGCGTGAAAATCTTCATCGAGCTTGTAGGGAGCAACAAAGTTTCCGACATTACGTACAACAAACAAATCACCCGGCTGAGACTGGACAATAAGATCTGGGATTACTCGTGAATCAGAACACCCGATAAAGAGAGTCTTGGGATTTTGACCTCCCTTGGCAAGACCCAAGAGGTGTTTTTCATTTTTTTTAAAATAGCTTTTTTGAAATGTCTCGTTTCCTTGTGCAAACTCTTGAAGTCTCTGGTTGCTCAAATCTGAGGCGTTTAATGACATTCTTTGATTCCAAGGTCACATAAGATGTTTTCATAGACTTTACCGCCGTCACGATCACAGTCATCGTGATATTCAATCGTAATCATTTTGAGTCCACCTGTAACATCACCAGCATAAATAATGGGTTTTAGTGGACAAGTAGCAGTATGCTTTTCTATGGCAAGCTCTATTTTTTCTTTATCTTCAGGTGTACCATAGGCGAGTGAGAGTTTAGTGTAGCGCTCTTCGGATTTGTGATCTGCAATGATGGTTGAGTTTGCCATATAAAGCTTCCTTGTAATTTTTATGTGAGATTATTATAGCACCTCGTACTTTAAAACCACTCTAGCAACTTACTGACTTCGTCGATTTCGTAACATTTGAGTGGTGTTTTTTCAAGCGGTTTTTTTGGTACAAGTGCTTTAGTTATTTGTTGTGAATGTGCTTCTTTGAGTCGTTGATCAAGTTGATAAATCTCACGTATATCCCCAGTCAGTGATACTTCTCCGATGAATATGGTCTCTTTGGAGATACTGCGATTGCGAAAACTACTGATAATAGCAGCCAATATCGCCAAATCAGCCGATGTTTCAGTGATTTTTATCCCTCCAGTGATATTAACGAAAACATCATAGCCATTAAGAGGAATTTCGAGTTTACGTTCCAGTAAAGCCAGTAGCATATTGAGGCGATTGGTATCAAAGCCAGTTGCTTGACGTTTGGGATTGGAGGCATGGGACTCACTCACCAATGCTTGAACTTCTAGCACTATGGGACGAGAGCCTTCCATGATGACGGTGAGAGCAGAACCGCTTTGAGATTTATTTCGGTTGAAAAAACGTGATGAGAGGTCTTTGGCGGAGACGAGTCCATCGTTACTCATCTCAAAGACACCAATTTCGCTTGTAGGGCCAAAACGGTTTTTAAATCCACGCAAAATTCTTAGTTCGTGACCACTGTCTCCCTCAAAATATAAGACAACGTCAACCATATGCTCTAAGACACGAGGACCTGCAATAGAACCCTCTTTGGTAATATGCCCAATAATAAAGATGGCGATTTTACGCTCTTTAGCAATACGCATCAAATCAAAAGTAATCTGTCGTACTTGGGTGACGGATCCTGGAGCGGAACCGATGGCTTCGGAATAGAGGGTTTGGATAGAGTCGATGATGATACACTCGTAAGCTCTTTCGTGCAATTCGGAGAGCACTTGTTCGAGTCGTATCTCGGCTAACAGATAGAGGTTGTCAACATTGGCTCCCAACCGGTTGGCGCGCAGTTTGATTTGCCCCTCACTCTCTTCACCCGATACGTACAGAACATTTCGATTTTGTTTGGCTAGATTTGACCCTATTTTGAGTAGCAGGGTTGATTTTCCAACCCCTGGACTCCCGCCGATAAGCACTAGCGATCCCGGAACAATACCCCCACCTAGGACCATGTCTAGTTCAGCATCATCGCTGGTGTAACGCTCGGTAGTTTCTTCGAGGATTTGGGTAATCTCTTTGGCTTTTGTACCACCACTTGGTGATGAGGAAGAGGTGAGTTTGATAATGTCTTGCTGTTGCTCATTGAGTTCAACAAAACTGTCCCAACCACCACAGTTGGTACATTTTCCCATCCATTT
>CAMBHX010000002.1 GCA_945867285.1 Sulfuricurvum sp. IAE1 | reverse complement strand
CAAAAATATGATAAATGGACAGCCATGGCAGGGATAGCTTATGATGAAACACCGGTTCCAGAATCGACATTGGGGTACGAATTGCCTGATTCAGATGCATGGATTGTCTCTTTGGGCGGAAAGTACAAAATGGATGAACGCTGGACGCTTGGATTGGCAGGTCTTGTCGATATGAAAGAGGATCGAGAGGTTCATAATGCTTCAATAAATGGCGAATTTTCTAACGCAAAAGCGTATTTAGTAACAGCTGGAATCGAGTATAAGTTTTGAAATATTTGATTGATTTTTTAGAAAATAAGAGCATTGAAAAAAGTGACATCTTTGGGCAGCTCAAATGTACTGTAGATGAAGCGAAGATTTTACAGTTACTTGCTCGCAAGTATTTGCAAGGTCAAGAAGATGTAGCAGTTTCAGAGATTTTACAAGAGTTGTACGAGGGGGAGACTTATGAATATCTCTCCCATTTTACCGAGATCAAAACCCTCTTAGAGTTGGGATGGATAATCCACCGCTCCTTTGCCCCGATTAAAATTAGTGAGCTTTCACAATTGGAGCTTTTTAATCTTCAGATCGCTTTGACATCGTTATTTATGAAACTGCTTGAAGAGGGGTCTCTGGAAGTAGCGTTGCCAGAGGTGAAGCCATATGCGGATCATTTGGAATATCTCCAAGATCAGTTTTTTCGTATTGAGTTGTATCAAAAGATGTCGATTGTTCGTCATGGCGGAAATGACCACTCTGTAGGGGTGAATCGTGTTCAAAGCAAGCTGGATTTATTGGAAAAGCGCATCGATGAACGTATTGCTCAAACGTCTCAAGATGTTGTGTTGGATCGTTTTTTCAAACAAAAAAAGCTTGAACCCAAAGAGCAGGTGATTTTTTTGGCATTGCTCAAAGAAGAGTACAGTGCGACTGAGGGGAACTTGCGGGAGATGAACACCCTCATCGATTTGATTAGTTTTGATGATTATGATCGGATCAAAAATCGTGCCTTACTTGAAGATGGTGCACGTCTCATCAATGATGATGTGATCGACTACGAAGAGATGCTTAACCCTTTTGGTGGTATTTCACGCGCTTTTTACATTGTGGATGAGGTGTTACAAAGCATTATGCATCCGCAAAAAAAGAAAAAAGCAAGCAAGCTCAAGTTGGATATGCTGATTAAAGAGCAAGAGATTTTCGAGCTTATAGAGCCTACAACGTCATTAGAAAATGTAGTTCTTAATCCTGTTACCTCTAAAACACTTCAAAATTTGATGCGTCAGCTTGACAAAGAAGTTGTTGCACGATTACACGCTTGGGGAATCAAGGATAAAAAAGCAGGAATTGATGCTCGTATTATCTTTTATGGTCCTCCCGGTACGGGTAAGACTCTCACAGCACATTCTCTTTCTCGGTCACTCAAGCGTCAAGTTTTGAGTTTTGATTGTTCTAAAATTCTCTCAATGTATGTGGGCGAGTCAGAAAAAAATGTTCGAAAGATTTTTGATACCTATGCTGATTTGACGCTTCAAACCAAAACTGAACCAATCCTATTGCTCAATGAGGCAGATCAGTTTTTGGCGTCACGGTCAGCAGGAATTGGTTCATCGGCAGATCAGATGCACAATCAGATGCAAAATATCTTTTTGGAGCAAATCGAAAAGTTTCAAGGTATTTTGATTGCTACGACTAATTTACTCGAAAATATTGACGCGGCTTTTTCCAGACGTTTTAACTATAAAATCGAGTTCAAGAAACCTGATAAAGAACAGCGATTAGAATTATGGAAAATGATGTTGCCTAAAAATGCCCCCTTTGAAGCTGGATTTGATGTCGGCCAATTGACACACCATCCTCTCACAGGGGGACAGATTAATCTTATAGTCAAGAATACAGCCTATACGGTTGCTTCACGAGAGAATGCTGTCTTTACGTTGGGAGATTTTGAAGACGAAATTCGCAAAGAGAAACAAGGTAATTTTGATAATGAAAAATCAGTAGGATTTTTGAATCGATAAAAAGAGACAGTTTTGTTTCTTTTTGTAGCATATTTCTTTATATATAAAAAGAACTCGCTCCTTCGTGCTACATTACTTCACACCTTATAAACAAAAACTAGCTTCAAGTATAAGAAAAACTACAGATTAATGGCAACATTTGACGGTTAGTATTAGATGATAAGCAACAGTGTTTACAATAGTAACAGCCATCACATTTGTAGTGCACAATAAGGGCAGCTTTAACATAAACTTCGTTATAGTGCAATAATTGTTTATTTCCCGCATGTTTTGCATGAGGGCAAACCACTACAAAAGAGGTCATATTAATGGAGCATTACAATGTAGCTAATCCCTATTTTGGGGTTTTTGTACTGTTTGTGTTGACGTTTGGGGCATTTACTGCCACAACGATACTAGCACGCTGGGCAAGTCGCGCACTTGCGTCAAAAGATACGGAAAAAATTAAACTTTCTCCCTACGAGTGTGGGCCTGAGATTAGTAAACAACCCAATCGTATTTCAACACAATTTTATTTGTTTGCATTGTTGTTTTTACTGTTTGATGTTGAGATTGTTTTTATGTTCCCATGGGCGATTGATTTTAGATTGCTAGGTTGGTTTGGTTTTGTTGAGATGATGATGTTTATTCTTCTTTTGGCAATCGGATTTGTTTATGCATGGAAAAAAGGAGCCCTCGAATGGCACAACATCAAGTAAATTATTTAAAAGACGGGGGACTTCCTGTAGCGTTAACAACCATCGACAAAGTAGTCAACTGGGGTCGTTCAAACTCATTATGGGCATTGACATATGGTCTAGCATGTTGTGGGATTGAGATGATGGCGTCAGGCGCATCTCGTTATGACTTTGACCGTTTTGGTACTATTTTTCGTGCTTCTCCTCGTCAAGCAGAACTGATGATTGTTGCGGGTACATTGACTAAAAAGCATGCAGAATTTATCCGTCGTTTGTATGATCAAATGACAGAGCCAAAATGGGTTATTTCTATGGGTTCATGTGCTAATACGGGTGGGATGTTTAATACGTATGCAACGGTTCAAGGTGTTGACCGTGTTATCCCAGTCGATTTATATCTCCCAGGATGTGCACCACGTCCTGAAACATTGCAATATGGAGTGATGATGTTGCAACAAAAAATTCGTCGTGAAAGTGCATCACGAGCTCAAAAACCAAAAAGGTTGCTGTAATGAGAGCCTATACTCCCAAAGATAACGTCCAAGCAAAGCCATATTATACCGATCGTTTTTGGGTTGCACCCCAAGTTGCTAAGCATGATGTAAGTAGTGATGCTGTTTTTGAATCTGATTTGAATGCATTAAAAAGTAAATTTGAGATTTTGGATGCCTATATTCAAGTTGAACAAATGGTAGTTGTTATTAATGCAGCTGATAATTTTGCAGTCTTAGATATGCTCAAAAATTCTCTTCAATACAACCAGCTCTCTGAGATGTCTGCTATCGACTGGTTGGCAAAAGAGGGAAAATTTGAGATTTTCTATCAAATGTTGAGTATGTCTAAGCGTAAGCGTTTACGTATCAAATGTAAAATCGATGAAAAAGAGTCAATTCAAAGTGTCGAAAAGCTTTTCCGCTGTGCTGATTGGTCTGAGCGTGAGATGTATGATATGTTTGGGGTGGTGGTAAATAATCATCCGTTTATGAAACGTATCTTGATGCCTGATGATTGGGAAGGTTTCCCATTGCGCAAAACTTATCCTCTTCAAGGTGATGAGTTCGCAGCATGGTACGAAGTAGATAAAATCTTCGGTAAAGAAGCTCGTGAGATTATTGGTCCAGAAAACCGTGATCCTGCACGTATTGACCGTTATGACACTGAGCGTTTTGCTCGTCTTGGACACGAAGTTCCACGTGGCGTAGATATAACTAATGGTGAGCCAGATACTCCTTTGGTCTACCAAGAAAAAAATGGGGCATTCCTCATTACCAAATTTGATCCCGAAACATCAGTGACTATCACTGATCGTAACCGTTAAGGAGCTATGAATGCAACAACCAAATCGTCTTAGACCCTTTTTTGAAAATATTACGTTTGACCGTGAAGACAATGAGTTGATCCTCAACTTTGGACCTCAGCATCCATCGGCGCATGGACAATTGCGTCTAATGTTACATATGCAGCAAGAACAAATCACTAAAGCGCACCCTGATGTTGGGTATCTCCACCGTGGTATGGAGAAGATGGCTGAAAACATGATTTACAATGAGTTTATGCCAACAACTGATCGTATGGACTATATTGCATCGAGCTCTAATAACTACGGTTTTGCTTTGGCAGTTGAGCGTTTGATCGGACTTGAAGTACCTCGTCGTGCAAAAGTGATTCGTATGATGCTGCTGGAAACAAACCGTTTGATGTCACATCTATTTTGGTTGGCGACAACGGCACTTGATATTGGTGCTATGACCGTATTTTTGTATGCGTTTCGTGAGCGTGAATATCTTATGGATTTGATTGAAGACTACTGTGGTGCTCGTTTGACACATTCAGCAGTACGTATCGGCGGTGTTCCTTTGGATCTACCAGATAACTTTATTGGCGATTTGCGTACCTTTTTGGACAAATTACCTGCTAATATCAAAGATTACGAAGATCTTCTCGATCAAAACCGTATTTGGTTGATGCGTATGGAAAATGTTGGTGTTATTTCTAAGGAGATGGCATTAAGCTGGGGTTGTTCAGGTGTTATGTTACGTGCATCGGGTATAGAGTGGGATATTCGTAAAGAAGAGCCGTATGAGCTTTATGACGAAGTTGAGTTTAGTGTTCCTGTTTCCGACAAAGGCGACAACTATGCTCGTTACAAGCTTTATATGGAAGAGATGCGTCAATCCGCAAAGATTTTGGAACAAGTGATTGATATGTATGCAGGGACAGATGGTGCGTTGATGGCACATGCTCCGCAGTATATTTCAGCACCAAAATTGGACATCATGACTCAAAACTATTCGTTGATGCAGCATTTTGTCCTCGTAACACAAGGGATGCGTCCACCAGTAGGTGAAGTGTATATTCCCACTGAATCACCCAAAGGAGAGCTTGGATATTACATCAACTCTCAAGGGGATGCCTATCCGTATCGTCTCAAGCTTCGTGCCCCATCATTTTGGCACACAGGTATTTTGACTGACTTGCTACCAGGGCATTATATCCCTGACGTAGTATCCATCATCGGGACGACCAATATCGTCTTCGGTGAAGTAGACCGCTAAGAGGAGCACCGTTTTATGAAACGTTATGATTTACGCCACCTAAAAGGTGCTTTTGAAAACCGTATGGTTGAGATATTAAAAGATGAAAAAGACCCTAAAGAGGTTTTATTGTTTTTATTTGAAATCGGTGATTTTTCTCCGATTCAACGTAGTGCGGATGTGGTAAAAGAAAATGGCTACGAGCTGGCAAACTCATTGAAATTCAATGAAGTGGATTGGACCATTGCGGTCAAACGTAAGGATTAAACGTGAGCAAAGTTTATTTCTCTACGTGGCGTGGAGAACAGATCAACAACATCGGTAAACCCGAAGAAGAGTGGGAAAAATCTGCTTACAATTTGCCTTTGGAATACAATGAGCATGCTTCTTCCAAAGCATTTATTGGCTGGGATGGTTTGGCGCTCTTTAATCCTGATGTCGATGTAGTTCGATTGGCGACTGAATATGCTGCACAATATCAAGTTTATTCTGAAGCGTGTGGCCGTTGTGCACCGGGTCGATGGGGTGGACGTATTTTGTACGATTTACTCGATAAGATCGCTCGTGGTGAGGGGTCGGTTGCCGATATGGATCACCTCAAAGAAGTGTCTCGCACAATGCAAGATACCTCAAAATGTGAGATAGGCAAGACGGTTCCTAACCCTTTGTTGGATTTGATGCATCATTTTGAGGCAGAGTTTTTGGCGTGTATTAATGAACAAAAAGCCTCTAAGCATTATCACTTACACGACACCAACTATATTGCCAAGATTACTGCTCCTTGTATGGATGCGTGTCCTGCGCACGTAGATATTCCAGCTTATATCGAGGGTGTAAGAGATTTACGTTTTGATGATTCATTGATGGCAACACGTCAAACAATGCCGTTGGCACACACGTGTGGACGCGTATGTCCACACCCGTGTGAGACAGAGTGTTTGCGTAGTAATTTGGATTCCCCGATCTCAATCATGGAACTTAAACGACTTGGTGCTGATTATGAAACTGATCACGGTTTTGGATTTTTTCATCCAGTAGAACAAAAACCAAAAATTGGCAAGAAAGTGGCCGTTATCGGTGCAGGTCCTGCGGGACTGACCACGGCATATTATTTGGCGCTGGATGGTATCGATGTGGATGTGTTTGAAGAACTTCCTGTTTTGGGCGGTGAAGTAGCTGTTGGGGTACCAGAGTATCGTATGCCAATCGATAAATACAATCAAGACATTGAAGCTGTGCGTGATTTAGGGGTTAATTTTATCCCCAACACCAAAGTCAACGCTGATATGATGCGCCAATACGAGAAAGATTATGATGCTGTAATGGTAGCAACTGGGACTCGTATTTCTAAAAAAGTCTATTGTGAAAACGAACGAGCGGATATTCAAGGATATTGGGGTGCGATTGATTTTCTCGATAAAGTCAATCTCCAAGTAAAATATGGGATTATGGTGCCAGAAGCAGATCAAAAACGCCATATGTTACCGGCAGATTTTGTGGATTTGACGGGTAAAACCGTAGTGTGTGTTGGGGGTGGATTTACGTCGATGGACGTTGTACGCTGTTCGATTCGTGCTAATGCCAAAAAAGTGGTCATGATTTACCGTCGAGACGAGCGTACTATTATCAACAACACCACCTATGAAGAGTATCATGAAGCGGTTGAAGAGGGTGTTGAGTTTATTTTTCACTCAGCAGTTGCCGAAATGCGCGATGAGAACAATGTCCTTAAATCGCTTATGATTGATATGTTTGAGCTTGTACCTGATCCTAATGGCGGACGTGCTACTCTGGAAAAAATTGAGGGTGCTAGTTTTGAGATGGAGTGTGATTATCTCATTCCTGCGGTATCTCAAAGTGCTGATTTGAAACTCATACCTGAAGAGTGGGAAATCGAACGAACATCGTGGGCAACGATTAAAACCAATGGGAAAGACTATATGACTTCTCGCAAAGGGATTTTTGCTTCAGGTGACTGTGAATACGGTCCTATGACGATTGTTAATGCCGTAGGTCAAGCTAAGCGTGCAGCATCAGTGATGGCTCGTTATGTCGTTACGGGTGAGATTAGTCTTAACGATGATGAGATTATGGAAGACCACTTGCGTAAACTTAAAGTATACGATAAAAAGAAAAAGATTACTGGCTGGTTGCCAGGATTACCACGCCAGCACAGTGAAGTTTTGAGTGTAGATGAGCGACGTGATAATAATCTCGAAGTGAAATACGCTATGACACAAGAAGAAGCTCTTGCCGAAGCAGATCGCTGTATGCGTTGTTATTACATCGCGATGGTAGCACACTAATGGAGGGGACAATGATTGAATTTACGATAAATAACCAACCTGTTTGTGCCCAAAAAGGTGAGACTATCCTCCAAGCAGCACGAAAAGCAGGGTTTTATATCCCAACAATGTGTTATTTGGAAAAAACAACGCCATGTGCATCATGTAGACTATGTGTTGTTGAAGTTGACAGTACTGATGGTTTGATTTTGAGCTGTCAAACTCCTCCAACCGCAGGCCTTGCAGTGACGATAAACTCTGATCGTCTGGAAAAAGAACGTACGAATATCATGAAACTGTACGATGTTAATCATCCATTAGAGTGTGGCGTGTGTGACAAATCAGGTGCGTGTGATTTACAAAATAAAACGTTGGAGTTCGCAGTTTCTGCCCAAAATTTTAGTGCAAAAGAACAACACAGACCAGTACAGCATTGGGGATTGATAAACTATGACCCAGCACTGTGTATTTTATGTGAAAAATGTACCCACGTTTGTAATGAAATCATCGGAGATGATGCGATAACACTTCAATTTGGTGGATATAAATCAGCCGTTGTTCCTAAGAATAGTGATGTGCTCGATTGTACATTTTGTGGTGAGTGTATTGCAGTATGCCCTGTAGGTGCATTGGTAAGTTCAAATTTTCAATACACTGCAAATGCATGGGAGCTGCATCAAGTTCCTTCTACCTGTGCACATTGTAGTGCAGGATGTTCGTTGACGTACGAGGTTAAACATGCCTCAATTGCAACGGGTACAAAAGAGAAAATCTATCGTGTAACCAATAATTTTGAAGTAGCAACATTATGTGGTGCAGGACGCTTTGGATTTGATTTTGATGTTCATGCTACCAAAGATGAAGAGTTGTTTACTAAAGCCGTTGAAGCGTTTAAAAACTCTAAAGCAATTCGATTTAGTTCAATTATTACGAATGAAGAAGCTTTGATTTTACAGCGTCTCAAAGAAAAGTTTGGGGTGAAATTATTTAATGAAGAGGCACGAGCGTATCAATCGTTTATGGCGGCTTTTGGCAGTGTAAGTGGAAAAAATAGCTTTAGCGGTTCGTTAGAATCAATTGCACAAAGCGATGCAGTTATTGTTTTGGGTGGACGTGTGAGTACCGATAACCCAGCAGTTCGCTATGCGATTACCACGGCAGCTCGTCATAATGGTGCAAAAGTGATTTATATGCATCCTCTCGAAGATGAGTTGATGCAAAACGTCATTACACAGATGGTGAAATACGAAGCAGGATCCGAAGAGGGTGTGATAGCAATGTTGGCTAAAACACTGTTGAATGGGTGTGATGTGAGTGATGAGATTCAATCCTTTTTGAATGGTCTGGATGAGGGATATTTATGTGCTGAATCCAATGTTGGCGATGAAGAGTTTGCTCAAATCTCCAAAACGCTTATTCGTGCTAAACGTAAAACTCTCGTTGTTGGGCTTGATATACTCAATCATAAAAACAGTGCCAATATTGCCAAACTGTGTGGATTGATTGAAATGGCGACTGATTTTTCTGTAGTGGTTATTTCTCAACATGTCAATACAGTGGGCGTGTCGTTGATATGCGATTTAGATAGTGATAAACCTACAGATAATGTTGTGGGCTATAACGCATCAGGAGACTTTACTGTGGGCTCTATGGGTGTATGCGATATGCTAGTTCCAGCACTCAATAGCCAAGAAGGGACAGTGACGAGCTTGAATTATCAGGTTCTTTCCATGAATGTTGCGATTGGATTTGAAGGGTATTGTCTTAATGACATTGCAAATGAACTGGGGATACGTGAAGTTAATACGATAGATTATACATCACAGCTCCCGATTCAAAAAGGGTTCAAGGGGGTTGATTTTGACTCTTTGAGTAACTTTTATGGACCATTGGGTGAAGACAACCGTGGGTATATACTTGAAATGATGGACGTAGCTTGCGATGGAGTAATCGATGATGTTTGTCAGCTTCCGGAATATAACGGAACGATTGCATATGCTTGTAATCCTGTTAATCAGTTCAATATCTATACTGCACATACAACGCAATTAGAAAAAGATAATGCATTACGTGGATCAGCACAGTTCGCAATTGCAGCTCGTTTAGCTCATGGTGACCGTGTGACTATCGAGGGACATGTAGGAACAAAAACCTTTATTATCGATGAGACGCTCAAAGGGACGATAGCTCTTAACCCATTTTATGAAGAGTCTACTGCAAATAGAGGGTATCGTTTTGAAAAAATTAAACTAACAAAGGTGGAAAGTTAAGTCATGAATGAAATAACAATAACCATAGACGGTAAAACGGTACACACGCAAGAGGGTGAATATATCCTCAATGCTGCACGTGCCAATGGGATTTTTATCCCTGCCATTTGTTATTTAACCCGTTGTTCACCTACATTAGCCTGTCGTATATGTTTGGTAGAAGCGGATGGAAAGCAAGTCTATGCGTGTAATGCAAAAGCCAAAATGGGGATGGAGATTAACACCTCAACTAAAACCATTGAAGAAGAAAAACGTGCAATTATGGAAGTCTATGATGTCAATCATCCTCTGGAATGTGGTGTATGTGACCAATCGGGTGAATGTGAGCTGCAAAACTATACATTAGAAATAGGTGTTGATTCTCAGCACTACTCCATTGCTGATACCCATAAACCAGCACAAGACTGGGGGCTAATTCATTATGATCCAGCATTGTGTATTATGTGTGAGCGATGTATTACAGTATGTAAAGATATGATTGGTGACGCAGCTCTCTCAACTGTGGCACGTGGAAGTGAAGCCATCGAGGCAGTATTCAAAGAAGAGATGCCCAAAGATGCGTATGCAATGTGGAATAAGCTCAATAAATCATTGATTTCTCCCAATGCAGGTGATACTCTAGATTGTACTAACTGTGGTGAGTGTACATCAGTTTGTCCAGTTGGAGCATTGGTAAGCAGTGATTATCAATACACATCCAATGCATGGGAACATACACAGGTGCCAGCAACATGTGCTCATTGTAGTGCAGGGTGCCAGATTAGTTATGATACTAAACATACTAGTATTGGCAATACAGATGAAAAAATCTATCGTGTTAAAAATGAGTGGAACTATGTATCGTTGTGTGGAGCGGGACGCTATGGGTATGATTTTCAAAATAGCGGTGTAACCAAGGATGCTAACGCATTTGAAGCTGCAATAGCTACTTTTGGCAAAGCAGATACGATTCGTTTCACCTCTACTATCACGAATGAAGAAGCATTGATCTTACAACGTCTCAAAGAAAAAATGGGTCTGAAGCTTATCAATCACGAAGCACGTCATTTTAAAAACTTTTTGAACAGCTATAGCACGATCAGTGGTCAATCGCTTTACAGTGGAACCCTAAAAGCAGTGCATGAGAGTGATTTTGTCGTTAGCATTGGAAGTGCTCTTAAAACTGACAATCCTAATGCTCGTTTTGCTATGAACAATGCGCTCTCAATGAATAAAGGTGCGGGGCTGTATTTTCATCCGATCAATGATCCTGTGATCGCAGATATGTCCAAAAATGTGACTCAGTTTAACCATGCACCATTGATGGAAGAGGCAGCATTGTATTTGATGTTGGATCTTTTTGGAGACAAAACAGCAATGCCAAGTACAGTTGTTCAGTATTTAGCAGGATTTCATTCGACTAAAACAGTCATCGTTGAAGAGATGGTGGATGAAAAGGTAACTGAAGCAGTCGTAAAAATGGTTCTTAATGAGGAGAGTGGCATTGAGGAAGAGGTGAGTGAAGAGGTCACTAAAACGGTCAAGAAAAAAGTTTCAAAAGAGGTAGAAGTGGATGTTAATCGTCTCTTTGACCTAGTTAATGCCCCAGCTGGCTTTAGTGACACATTGACCAAGTATCTTGCTAAAAAAGAGACATTCTCTCTCATGGTAGGACCAGATTTATATACTCATCCTCATGCGCATAATTGTGCTCGTTTGGTTGCGTTGATTGAAAAATACACTGCTTTTGGTGTTACTATGATTCCAAATTTAGCAAATACCTTGGGTGTTGCCCTTATTTGTGATTTGGATGAGAGTGAAGGTAATATGAGTATTGGTTATAATACAGCAGGTGACTTTACTCTAAGTGCTTTAGGTGGCGGTGATTTGGATATGCCAGCACTTAATCAACAAGAGGGGACATTGACTAGTATTGACAAGCGTGTTAATCCAACCAATGCTGCATTGTCGTATGGCGGATATACTCTTAATGACATTGCAAGTGGATTGGGTATAGTTTCTTCATTAACAATAGATTATACGGCTAAACTACCCGTAAAATCTGGATTTAAAGCAGTTGATTTTGATTGTCTCCCCAATCATTATACTAATGCAGGAGAGGAAGTTCGAGGATATGTTCTTGATACTGTCAATATAAATTGTGATGATGAAAAAGTTGATGTAATCGACGAGGATGGTGCACTTAAGGGTTCATTGGTCTATTTGGCAGACCCTGTATTGCAATTTAGTGAATTTACCAACAAGTCACATCAGCTTCATCAAGAAGCAGGAGTGTACGCATCAGCCTCATTTGTGGAAGCAAAAGGGTTGAGTGAAGGGGAGAGTGTTGTTGTCAAGACTCCTCAGGGAGAACTCATTTTAGCGATACATATCGATTCTAAGATCAATGGAGATATTGCTTATCTCCCGACATTTGAGTCCAAAATTAATTCTAAAGCTTTGTTTGACGGTTACCGTTTTAACACAGCAACACTAGAAAGGGTATAACAATGGATACAGCATTTATCATAGAAACCATGATTAAAATTGTCGTTTTATTGACAATTTTTTCAGCACTTGCGGGATTGGGTACGTATTTTGAGCGTAAAGTATTGGCGTTTATGCAACGTCGTTTAGGACCTATGCACGTAGGGCCTTTTGGATTACTACAAGTAGCAGCTGATGGGATTAAACTTTTTACCAAAGAGGATATTATTCCTCAAAATGTTGTCAAGCCTATTTTTAAAATCGCACCTGTCATTACTGCAGCAACCGCATTTATAGCTGCTGCTGCTATCCCATTTTGGCCAGAATTTACTGTTTTTGGCTACACAGTTCACCCTATTGTTGCTGATATTAATATTGGTATCTTGTTTATTTTGGGCGTTATGGCGGTGGGCTTATATGGACCATTGCTAGGTGGTATGGCATCGGCGAATAAATTTTCGTTGATTTCTGCTGCTCGAAGTGCGGCGGTCTTTATTTCGTATGAAGTTATCAGCGGACTTTCACTATTGGCTCCGTTGATGTTAGTGGGTTCATTGTCACTCATCGATATTAACAACTACCAATCGGGTGGTATTGGAAACTGGATTATATGGACACAGCCTGTTGCATTCATCCTTTTTTGGATTGCAGCTTTTGCTGAAACAGGTCGTACACCTTTTCACCTGATCGCGAATGACCATGAGATTATTGATGGTTTTGGTACGGAGTATTCAGGAATGCGTTGGGGACTCTTTTTTATTGGTGAGTACGCTAATATGTTCTTTATCTCATTTGTTATTGCTATCGTTTTCCTAGGTGGTTTTGGTGATGGAACGATTGCAGGTGCTATTCAACTGTTGCTTAAAGTCTCTTTCTTTTTCTTCTTTTTCTTATGGACACGTGCCGCATGGCCAGACGTTAGACCTGACCAATTGATGTGGTTGTGTTGGAAAGTATTGATGCCAATTGCGGTGTTGAATGTGGTAGTCACAGGCGTTGTTATTCTAGTACAAGGGGGACTCTAAAATGCATGTTGAGCCATTGCAAGATCGAAATGTAAGTGAATTATCGGCTTATTATTATGTCGATATTCCAGATTACCCTGAAACGGGATGGGATAAATTTAAGCAAGTGATGAAGCGTACGTTTAAGGGCGAACTTTTTGTAGGCTTGTGGGTTGTATTACGAGAGATGATAAAATTTGATATTCATACAGTGAAATACCCACTTGAAAAACTACCTATTGGCCCACGTTATCGTGCAGTTCATAAGTTGTTACGTCTATGGGAATCTGGATTTGAGCGTTGTATCGGATGTGGATTGTGTGAAAAAATCTGTATTTCCGACTGTATTCGCATGGATACCCGTATTGATGAAAACAGCCGTAAAGAGGTAACCGAGTACAGTATCAATTTAGGGCGTTGTATCTTTTGTGGATATTGTGCGGAAGTATGTCCAGAATTGGCAATTGTCCACGGTGAGCGTTATGAAAATGGTTCGGAACAACGTGCTCATTTTGTTATCAAAGATGATATGTTGACGCCATTGGATTGGTTAACATCCGGTCAGCAGCAAGAGTACCCAGGTTTTGGTGCTATTACCCCCAACGAGAGCGTTAAGTCAACGCCTCTTGCGTATTAAGGAGAAAGAATGTTTGAAGCGATTGCTTTTTATTTATTTGCGGCTCTTACGATAAGTATGTTTACCATTACCGTGATGACGCAGCAAGCGTTATATGCACTAAGTGCTATGGCTGCAGGGATGATTTTCATTTCTGCATTTTTCTTTATTTTGGGCGCTGATTTTTTAGGTGCAGTTCAGATTATCGTTTATACGGGTGCTGTAATGGCATTGTATGCATTTGGTATGATGTTTTTTGATACAACACGAACGGTTGTTGAAAAACGTACCAATCCACGTTTTGTAATAGTATTGGCTACATTGGCAGCATTATTAACTGTATTGGTTGTTATTGTTCCTATTATTGCAGTGGATATGCCAGCCCAGCTTCCAATTGATCCATCTGCGGGTAACTCGCAAGCAGTAGGTATGGTTTTGTTTACGAAATATTTGGTCCCTTTTGAGCTTGCAGCAGTAATGTTGCTAGTGGCAATGGTAGCAGGTATAGTCTTAGCAGGCAAGAAAATGGATAAGTCATTGACGCTAATGGCAGAAGAAGAGATTGAATTGATGCAAACAGCTCAATATACTCCAGTAGCACATGAAGAGGTACACTAATGGAAATTACATTAACACATTATTTGGTTCTCTCGACCATTTTATTTGTGATTGGTTTGATTGGGATTATGAGACGTAAAAATTTGTTATTACTCTTTTTTGCTACCGAAATTTTACTCAATGCCGTCAATATAGCTCTTGCCGCTATTTCTCATTATCGTGGGGATTACACAGGACAGATGTTTGCATTTTTCATTATCGCAATTGCAGCATCTGAAGTAGCCGTAGGATTGGGTCTTTTGATTGTATGGTATAAGCGCACAGGTCGTATTGATCTAGACCAAATGACATCGATGAGAGGATAACCCATGGAAATTTATTTATATATCGCACTTTTTGCTCCATTGGTAGGCTCACTTTTTTCTGCACTTTTTGGGGCATCTCCCAAAACAAAAGTGACAGGAATAGTGGCCTCTGGCTTACTGTTTGTATCATTTGTGAGCAGTTCAATTTTACTTAGTTATGTTTTAGGCGGCCATACGGTTCACGTTGAGATGATGACATGGATGGCAACTGGTGATCTGTACATACCGTTTGGATTCGTTGTCGATCAAGTGAGCGTTGTTATGATGATGGTTGTTACCATAGTATCAACCGTGGTTCATGTATACTCAATTGGGTATATGGATCATGACAAAGGGTTTAATCGTTTCTTCTCCTATCTCAGTGCATTCGTTTTCTCAATGATGGTGTTGGTGATGAGTGATAACTTCCTTGGATTGTTTATCGGATGGGAAGGAGTAGGGTTGTGTTCATGGTTGTTGATTGGTTTTTGGTACCACAAAGAATCAGCAACATGGGCAGCAAATGAAGCCTTTATTATGAACCGTATTGCCGATTTAGCAATGCTTGTTGGAATCTTTATGCTTTATTGGAATTTGGGTTCATTGCAATATGACGTAGTATTTGCAAACATCACAACATTGCCGGTCGTAGTGATTACATGGATCGGGATCTTTCTCTTTATCGGAGCTATGGGTAAATCCGCTCAGTTTCCGTTGCACACATGGCTTGCTGATGCAATGGAAGGTCCTACGCCAGTTTCAGCGTTGATTCATGCTGCTACCATGGTAACAGCTGGGGTGTATCTTGTGGTTCGTGCCAATCCAATTTACAGTGAAATCCCTAACATGGGTCTCTTTATTGCGAGTTTGGGTGCATTTGTTGCATTGTTTGCAGCGTCAATGGCGTTGGTAAACCGTGATATGAAACGTATTATTGCGTATTCTACTCTTTCTCAGTTGGGTTATATGTTTGTAGCAGCAGGGTTGGGTGCGTACTGGGTAGCACTGTTTCACCTTATGGCACATGCATTTTTCAAAGCATTATTGTTCTTGGGTGCGGGTAACGTGATGCACGCAATGCATGATGAGCTTGATCCGTTTAAAATGGGTGGATTACGAAAGGTGATGAAAGGGACATTTATTATGATGACCTTGGCATCTGTAGCACTTGCTGGGATTTATCCATTTGCAGGGTTTTTCTCAAAAGACTTGATTTTAGAAGTAGCTTTTGTTGATCATCATTACATCATTTATAGCGTATTGTTGTTCACCGCTATGTTGACAGCATTTTATTCTTTCCGTTTGGTGGCATTGATTTTTCACGGTGAAGAGCGTTATAAACTTTTTGGTATCCACCCACATGAAGCATATAAGTTTATGCTCATTGCTATGGCGCCTTTATTGGTGTTAGCGATCATTGCAGGAGCTTTCAAAGGTAGTTATTACCAGTTAGTAACTTCATTATTACCATCGGGAGAATATCATGTTCACAGTATTGCAACGTACTGGATTATGACGATTGGGACTCAGTTACTTGTTTTGGCTGCCATTGCATTTGCTTACAAAAAATACAGTTCTTGGAGCAGTGTTCCTGATGGAACATCAGCATTAGAACAAAGTTTTGGGTATAAATTATTGGCAAATCAATATTATATTCCATGGTTTTATGAAGAAGTGTTTTCAAAAACTTATCGTAAACTTTCACACTGTTTATGGAAAGAGATAGATTTAAAAATAGTCGATGCGATGGTAGATGGTATTGCTGGCGTCGTCTATAAAACCGGTGAAAAAACTCATAAAATCCAAAACGGAAATCTTAGTGATATGTTGCGTTGGATGGTGATTGGATTGGTTATTCTGATGCTATTTGCTGTAGGATTCTCGGTATTGGCTATGTTCGCTCAAGCTCAAGTCGAGTTTGTTAGAATTTATATAGGTGAACTTGTTTTAGGTATAGGTTTGGTATTAGTAGCGGTATCAGTATTACTGGTGACGTATCACGCAGCAAGTATTCGTAAAACAGGAAAGGGTCGCTAATGCAAGAGCACATTTTATCGATATTAATTTTCTTCCCCGCATTGGCAGCAATGTTGGGGTTTGTGGTACACAAGGATAGCGCAAAAGCATATGGTGTTACCGTTGCGGCGATTGAATTTTTCTTGTCACTTTGGTTGTGGAAAATCTACGATCCTGCAGGCAGTGGAATGCAGTTTCAAGAATTGGCACCGTTGATTTCACAGTTTGGAATCAACTATTTTGTTGGTGTTGACGGTATTTCACTCTTTATTATCATTTTGGCAACATTCTTTACGATGGTTGGTATTGCCTCATTGACGGAAACACGTCGCCTTAAAGATTTAATTATTACATTGCTTTTCTTAGAAATGACAATGGTTGGGGTCTTCGCTGCTTTAGATGCGATTATTTTTTACGTGTTTTGGGAACTTTCTTTGGTTCCGATGTTGTATATCATCGGAGCATGGGGTGGGCCATTACGTATTTATGCATCCATTAAATTTTTCCTTTATACGTTTACAGGCTCATTGTTGATGCTGGTGGGAATGCTATTTATGGCATTCTTACATTACAAGCACGGTGGTGTTTGGAGTTTCTCGATTCTTGATTGGCAGGCGATGAATTTGCCGGTGAATTATCAAATGTGGTTATTTGGTGCATTTTTCTTTGGTTTTGCGATTAAAGTTCCGATGTTTCCATTTCACACATGGCTACCGTATGCACATGGACAAGCACCTACAATCGGTTCGGTTATATTAGCGGCTATTCTACTTAAAATGGGAACGTATGCATTTGTCCGTTTTTCACTTCCAATGTTTCCGGATGCGTCTGTACTATTTATGTTTCCGATAGCGGTATTGGCAATTATAATGATTGTTTATACAGCAATGGTGGCATATGCGCAAGAAGACATCAAGCAAGTAGTCGCTTATAGTTCAGTATCCCATATGGGTGTAATTATTTTGGGTATCTTTGCTCTTAATGTTGAGGGGATCACAGGTTCTATATTTTTGATGATAGCTCATGGAGTTGTTTCTGGGGCTCTGTTTTTATTGGTCGGTGTTATTTATGACCGACGCCATACGAAACTTATGTCTGAATTTGGCGGTTTGGCATCCGTTATGCCACGCTATGCGACAATTTTTGGGATTATGATGATGGCGTCAGTAGGTATGCCGTTGACTATCAATTTTGTTGGAGAGTTTTTAAGTCTTTTAGGATTTTATAAACAATCCCATGCCTTTACGCTTGTTGCAGGTACGGCTATTATTGTAGGCGCTATTTATATGTTGGCGGCTTACAAAAAAATGTTTTTTGGTACTGTTACCAAAGAAGAGAATAAGCACCTCAAAGATATTAATCGTACAGAGCTTATGGGACTAATTCCATTGGTTATTTTAGCAATTTGGCTGGGTGTATATCCAAAACCTATCTTGGAACCGATTGATAAGAGTGTTAAAGAGCTTGTAGTCTTGATGCACGAAAAAGCTCGAACGGTTGAAGCACAAAAACGTATTCCTGATTTAACAAAATCAGCACAGGAGGTTCACTAATGTTAGAGCCTATTAATATCTCTTTAGCATCACTCAATGTCATGACTCTCGCACCAATGCTTATTGCTATTGCGGGTGCATTGACGATTTTATGTATTGATTTGATTAAGAGCAATCTTCATAAATCGTTGTATGTCATGGTCGCTCTTTTATTTTTACTTCTCGATTTGGGTGCCGTATTGGATTTTGGAAACCTTTTACTCAAAAATGGTCCAATAGTTGGTATGTTTGATATGATGCTCATAGATGGCTTGGCGATTTTATCCCAAGTTATTATTGTCGCAGGTTCAATGTTGTTTATACCATTAGCATTGACCTCAAAGCGTTTTCATGAGTATAACTATCCTGAGTATTTTGCCCTCTTTTTGTTTATGATTGCTGGTTTCCAGTTCATGGTAGCAACGGATAATTTGATTTTGATTTTTGTAGGTCTTGAAACAGCTTCTTTGGCTTTGTATACACTTATTGCATTGCATAATCGCTCAAAATCATTTGAAGCAGCCGTCAAGTATTTCACGATGGGTGCATTAGCAGCAGGTTTGTTTGCTTTTGGAGCTATGATTTTTTATGCTATTACCGGTTCGGTAGAGATCAATAAAATTGCCACGATTTTAGCTAATGGTGCCTATTTGAATATCGGTTTTGTTTTGGTAGGAATCGTCTTTATGCTCGCAGCATTTGGATTCAAACTTTCTATGGTTCCATTTCACACATGGACACCGGATGTGTACGAGGGTTCTTCTGCAGCATTAGCGGGTTATATGTCTATTGTTCCAAAAATTGCTGGGTTTGTTGTTGCAATGCGTCTATTTGACTTCTTGGTAGACACCGGCGTTGTCTGGTTGCAAGTGATTTTGTATGTGATGGTTGTAGTAACAATGACGGCATCCAATATATGGGCATTGGTACAAACGGATGTAAAACGTATGTTGGCATACAGTTCTATCTCTCATGCCGGTTTTGTAATGGCCGCAATTTTGATTGGAAGTACACAGGCCAACACAGGTCTTTTCTTGTATTGGGCACTTTTTAGTTTCACCAATCTAGGTGCGTTTTCGATGTTATGGGTAAGTCGTCAAAAAAATCTTATCGCTGGGCAAAGCTCGGATCATCCGTATGAGAAATTTGCAGGATTAGTTAAAACGATGCCAATGGCAGCAATTATGATGGGATTGTTTATGCTCTCTCTTGCTGGTATTCCACCATTTGGTCTATTCTGGGGTAAGATGTATATGATTGGTTCTGCGGTTGCGGAAGGGTATATTGTTCTTGCTGTTGTTATGGCACTCAACTCAGCTATCGCAGCATACTATTATCTTAAATTGATTATTTTCATGTTTATGAAAGAGCCAATATCTGGCTATCAAGGTCAATATTTGACTAATGCTTCTTTGTCACTTAGAACCATTATTGGGATTGCAGCTATCGGAACGATTTTTGCTGTTTTTGCTGTAAATCCATTGTTGACGATTATTACTCGTTTGGTTGAGACGAGCGTCTACTAATTATATGAATCAAAATGAGCAAAAGCCAATTTTGATGGCAAAGGACAAAATGTTCCTTGCAACCCCTTAAAGCTACTGACATAAATGTCGGAGATTATTATACATTAGAGTGAGGAGGGGAATTGAAATATTGGCTCATATTGTTTGTTGGTTTGTCTTTGAACGCTTTGGATATCTCTATTCAAAGTGGGAAAGAAAGCTCATCCCCTTATAGCGTTTTACACTTGCGAGAGCTTCATCCTTTTGAGTGCCATGAAGTTCGTAATGATTTTAATGAAGTTACTCAAATAGAATGTGCGATTAGTAACATAAAAACTCTTCCCATTATTAATAATCCTCATTTTACCTTTTCACAAACCCCGACTTCTTTGATCATAAAAGCCAAAACAAAGATAGCTCTTTTCCCGATTGATTTTAACCTTTTGACAGCACCTTGTGTCTATAAATCACCTCTTAAACCCGTCAAACATTGGACGATTATAGGATATAAAGGGAAATTGCCTATTATCGGAGAAAAAAAGTTTAATCCGAATGCGCTCAATATTCCCATTGTTTTGACGCACAAAAGCTATCCGTTTGTGGGTGGATTGGATTTGTCTGGCAAACCTATAAAGATGAAAAATGTTCAAGATGTGAACGATTTTATGGAGCTTAAAAAAGCATATGCCATGAAAGATTATCGCAAAGTGAATTATTTAGCGAGTGATATTCTCAAAAATCATCCTAATACAATCTTTGCTAATGAGCTCGCATTATATCAGTTGCGAGCTTATCATCATCGCGGGGAGTTTGAAAAAGTACTAGAGCTATCCAAGCCATTTTTGCGAAAATTTTCCAGTGATCCTAATGTAGCAGAAGTGTTGGTATACACTGCTAATGCGTATGCACAATTGGGACAAATTAGTGACTCGGATTATTTTTATGATCGACTTTTTAGTGAGCATATAGACGATCCGTTCGCGCAAGTAGGGATGTATCTAAAAGCCAAACATCTCGAAGTAATAGGAAGTTCTAAAAAAGCTTCAAAATACTATCGAGAAGCACTCTCTCGAACTAAAGATGTTGAGCTTGCATCAGCATGCGCATTTAACTTGGCGCAGTTTGAGTTGGGGGGAGAAGAACCTAAAAAAGCCAATGATTATATTGATAAAATAGCCAAAGTGAATCCTGATTATTTTGGTGAAGTACGTCCAGAAGCATTAGCTATGATAGAAGTTTTAATTGGAAAAAAAGAGTATCGAACTGCTGCCAAAATAACACAAGCACTTATTGGAACAGTACCTTATAAGTCTCAAAGTCATGAATCTTACTTGAAAAATTTAGGACTTTTTTACGAACAAGCTGGAGATAGAACTAAAGCATTAGGAAAATACAATGAGTATATTAAACTTTTTCCATATGGAGAATTTATAACGCAAGTAAAACGCTCTAAAGATGGATTATTTTTTGACAATGAGGAGCCCACGGGTACTACGGGAGAAAAAAAATATAATGAACTCATTGAGCGTTATGGTGATGATTCCATAGGGCGTACTGCACTTTATAAAAAAGCTCAACTCCTTTACAAAGAGGGAAACTATGATGAAGTCCTCAAGATGGACAATGAGCTCTATAAGCTTGACAGCACTGCCTATCCGGATGCGAATGGATTGGTCACTAAAAGTGCAGCTGCATTAGCACAAAAGAGGCTTCAAGAGGGAAAATGTTCGCAGGCGCTTTCACTGCTAAAAATGTATAAACTGACTCTTGCATCTCAATGGGATGGTCTTAGTTTTGAGTGTTCGCTCAAAGAGGGTAATTTTCCAGTGGCGCAGGAGCTATTGAAAAAAAATAGTAAACAAAAAGATATGGCAAGCCGTCAAATGTGGCTTTATAGAACGGTCAAGCTCAACTTTGTACAAGGCTATTACAAAAAGGCAAATCTTGCAGGAAATGATCTTGTGACATTGCTAGAGTCTTATAAAAATCCACCTCTCAATGATGTGGTTCGAACATTATTTGATGCATCACAACGTAGCGGTGATGAAATAGGAATGATTAAAAACATTAAAGGGTGTGAGACGCTTTTTGGAACAGACTTTAAAGACATCGAGCGATACTCTGCAATGGTGACACTTGGTGTTAAGCGCAAAGATGAGGCAATGGTGCAATCCTATGCAGCTAAAGTGATGAATTTACAAAAAAGAACATCGACGTATACTCAGTCTCCTTTTGTTGAGTTTACTCTTGCGCAGTCGACCATGAATCAAGATAAAAATAAAGAGGCGCTAGAAGCTTTAAAGAGTTTGGATGCTCGAAAATTAACACCTGAAAAACGCTCTCGTCAAAAATATCTTATAGGTTCGTTGTTGATGAAGATGAAACGTAATAATGAAGCAAAAATAGCATTTAATGAGAGTATCAAAGCAGATAAGAAAAGTGCATGGGGCAAGCTCGCCAGTGATGCTTTGGGACTATTGTAAAAGACTCTTTATGGTTGCTACTAAATCAGGCGCGCTTCCATTTGCACACAATTCAAACTGATTGGTATTGAATGTCTGTTGCCGTTTGGCAAGTTGTGCTGTATGCGTTGAAATGTCATTTAATAACGTTTTTTTATCCAATTTACCATCCAAAAATTCTAACGTCTCAATAACCCCTATAGCTTTCATGCTGTTGGGTGATCTTCCGTAGCGTTGTTCCAAAAATGCCACTTCATCAATGAGACCCGTAGTGATCATCTTGTGTGTTCTGAGATTAATCCGTTCTCGTAACACACTTCGTTCAATAGTGATGTTTAAAACGGGGCACTGAGTGATGATAGGCTTTGGAGGGTGTTGTACAAACCATTGTGATGGTGGTACATTGGTTTGGAGATAGAGATGGAGCATTTTTTCAAGCCGATAACTATCATTAGGGGTTATTTTTGACATTGTGATAGGATCTAATTGGAATAATAATTGGTGCGCTTGTTCTAAATCTTGAAGCATTATATGAGCTGTCTGTTTTGTCTCATCGGTTATGGCTGGAACGTAGGAGAGACCATCGATCATACTTTTGAGGTAAAAACTGCTACCGCCTACAATAATGAGATTTTTTTCATGTTGCTTGGCATACTCAACCGCTTTTTGGTATTCATCGATAAACGTAAATACACTAGCCGTTTCATTAGGCTCAAGGAGATCAATGCCAAAATGTTTAACACTGCTTAATTCATCATTGGTGGGCTTGGCAGAGGCAATATCGATTTGTTTATAGATACTGAGAGAATCGATTGAGAGAATGATTGCATTATTAGACAATGCTGTTTGAAGTGCCAAATCACTTTTTCCGCTAGCAGTAGAACCAATAATAGCCAGTTGTTTCATGGATGATAGTATAGCATCCATGCTTTAATTAAAGCTCCAATTGATCGTCATCCCGTGCTACGATACTGGATCCACAAGAGGCCGATGGATACCGAATCAAGTTCGGTATGACGAAACGATAAAGTAAATTACGCTAAAATAAAACCAATAAGTAAATTTAAAGGTTTTCGTGTGCAACAAATGATTAAGCGTTTACAAGATTTTAATGAGCTGGTGATGTTTCAGCACTCTATTTTTTCGCTTCCTTTTATTTTTATCGCTATGATTGTGGCAGCAGATGGATGGTTTGGATTTCAGCTCTTGATTCTGGGAGCTTTGGCTGCAGTGAGTGCACGTAATACAGCTATGGGTTTTAATCGTTATATCGATAGAGCGTATGATCTCAACAATCCTCGAACTTCAAGTCGTCCTAGTGTTGATGGACGGCTTGATGGTAAATCGATAGCTATTTTTACGATTGTTAATGCTGTGGTATTTGTTGCTGTTACTTATTTTGTCAATAATTTGGCATTTGCAGTGAGCATTCCTGTGCTGCTAGTTTTATTGAGCTATTCGTATTTCAAACGATTTAGTTCTTTAGCCCATATTATTTTAGGTATATCGTTAGGTTTGGCTCCGATAGCGGGTGCGATTGCGGTATTGGGAACAGTACCGTTATGGTCGGTCTATTTGAGTGTTGGAGTCGTATTTTGGGTTGCAGGATTTGATTTACTTTACTCACTGCAAGATATAGAATTTGACAAAAATAATAATCTTCACTCCATTCCTTCCAAATACGGAAGCAGTGCAACACTTAGGATCTCGGTTGTTTTTCATGGTATTACCATCATTTTTTGGAGTCTATTTGTTTTTCAGGCACACTTGGGGGTATTTGGTATTGGAGCGGTTCTTTTCTCACTAATTATGCTAGGATATGAACATTATTTAGTTCGTTTGGATTTTACCAAGATTGACCGAGCTTTTTTTACAGTTAATGGCTATTTGGGATTTGTTTTCTTTGGATGTGTGATTATGGACAAGGTGATGGGATGAGTGATATTCGTTTTGTAGATGTTAGTGTAGCGATGGAGTTTGAGAAATACACTGAAGAAAATAGTAGCTTTGAAAAAGAGTTCTTGACGCTTACGCACGACGAAGACGATTCAATCGGACAATGGTTACGTACTATGCGTTCACGTGGAGAGTTGAGTGATAGTGATCCTGTCATGATCAATCTTATGATAGAGTTGTACCGCAAGATGGATAGAATAGAAAAGACGTTAACAGGATATGTCCCTTCTCGTACCCCTTTGAATAGCTCTGTAACGATAGAAAAAATGGGATTGGAATATTTTGAGGTGACACATCCTGTTTTGGAGACGTCATCCGTTTATTATGGTCGTGTCGAGTTGCCTAGTTTTCCCAAACGTGAAACAGCACTATTTTTCGAGGCTATTTCGCCTACCAGAGCCAAAATAAGCCGTATACACCTCAAAGATGCAGATGAGTGGAGTATTTATATGACAGCACGTGAGCGAGCAATGATTCGAAGCCTAAAAGGACTAGAGTGATGGTGGGATTAGAAATTGTTATTATTGTACTAGCGGTGATGATACTAGGAATCGTTTATTATACAATCACCAAGGAAAATGAAACCAACAGCAAGCTACGCTCAATCGCCCATGCAGTGGAAGAGCTTCATAGAGAGGTGTATCGTATTGACAAGCGTCTAAAAGCAGAGATGGAAATTGTGACATCTATGCAAGCCACGTCGGAGATAGAACCCATCGTGAATGTGTATGAAAGTCAAGAGTTTTCACTTCCCATTATGGAGTCTTTAGGACATATCGAGGGGACATTGACTGCATATAAGGATAAAACTGAAAATCGTTTACGCTACCTCGAAGAGCGTATTCGTAATCTATCATTGCCCAGCTCGATCAGTGGATTGGATGATGAAAAGGTGATCGGAAGATTTAATCAAGGCATGGAAGTGGACGCTATCGCCAAAGATTTACGATTGTCCAAAGCCGAAGTAGAATTTGTATTAAAAATAAACCAGTTGCGCTAATTAATCTCAAATTTGATTTTTGACAAACTTTTAGTTTTTAAAACATTTAAATATAGAGCTTTTTTTCTTTGAGATTGTGAAAGTTCATTATGATTTGGTACAGTGTCTTGTCACTAATAACCAATGGCTGTAAGCCCCTATGATTAAATTTGGATCTGGGTATATTGGATGTACAAATTGCGAAAAAAAGTGGGAGCGGGTAAATTTTTAAGTGATTTTAGTGATTAGTAAAAATTGATGAAGTTTTGATGATTACGGTGTTTGTAAGTGGTGCGCCCGAAGGAATTCGAATCCCTGACCGCCGGTACCGCAAACCGGTGCTCTATCCAGCTGAGCTACGGACGCATATTTCTCATTTAAAGAGAACGAAATTATAGCTAAAAAAGCTTAAAGGCTTCTTTTTGCTGTTTAGTTTTTATTTTTTCGGGCAGAAACTTCTTTTAGGAAGCTTTCGAGGTCGTATTTCTCACGGTATGCAGGGGTGAGAATATGAATAAGGATATCACCTAAGTCGATAGCAACCCAGTCGCCGCTTTCGTCAACGTACAAAAATTCTTCTTGAGGTTTTAGTCCTCGTTTGAGATGATCGAGAAGAGCGATAGTATGACGTTCTCCCAGGGATGAAGCTAGGATGACGTAGTCAGCGAAATAATCGCTGCCAATGAGTTCAAATACTTCAATATTCTCGCCTTTGTTCATATCGAGGATAGAGCTGATTTTTTCAATTCGTGGGTTCATGGTGTTCCTTGTAATAGTGTGTAATTTCTTTTTCGAGTGTAACTTCTAGCCCCAATGGACATAATGTCTCTCGAAAAAGGGTAGAGCTTATAGGTACATCGACATCCAATTTAATCATGGTGTCGGGAATCTCAACAGTGTTTCGAGTCGCAACTACAAAAGTAACAAGTTTTTGCAGCTCTTCATAATGATACCATTGGGACAATTTTTCGAGATTGTCTGCCCCAATGATGAGGTAAATTGTTTGAGCCATACGACTAAAATGTTGGACCGTTTCAATAGTGTATACGCTTCTGTTATGCACAATCTCAAAATCACTAATTTGGACTCTTTGGTGAGATTTAAAAATCTCGTGGAGCCAAGCTAGCCGTTGCGACCCTGAAGCTACAACGGAAGATTTAAAAGGATTAAGGTACGCAGGGACAATAACCAGCGTATCGATTTCGAGTTTTTCAAGCGCCTTGGTTACGATGTGTACGTGACCTGCGTGAGGCGGATCAAAACTGCCGCCAAAAAGTGCCAGCCTCATAACAGCCTCTTTATCAGTAACTTAATCGAAATTATAACCGATTTTTGGTAATATATACCCATTAAATACGCAAAATAAGCAATGCTGATTTTGCGGCATGGACAGACTTGTCCCTTGCAACCCCCTAAAGTTACCAGCATTTATGCTAGAGGCTTTTAAAAAATATTGGTTACCGCAGTAAAGGAATGGAAGGATGGGATTAAAAGTTGCGATTAATGGCTTCGGACGAATTGGGCGTGCGCTTGCACGACTGATAGCGGACAGCACAGATATACAGCTTGTGGCGATTAATGATTTAGCGTCCATAGAGATGATGAAATATTTGCTAGAAAATGATTCAGTACACGGAGCATTTGAGTACAGCGTGGATATTGTATCTCCTACGATACTTTCTATAGCCAGCGATGAAGTTAGCATTTTTTGTGAGAAAAATCCTCAGAACCTTGACTTTGGGATTTTGGGTGTGGATGTAGTGTTTGAATGCAGTGGACTGTTTTTGACGAACGAAACTGTGAAGCATCATTTAGGCAAAGGGGTAAAAAAAGTCATTTTGTCGGCTCCAACGCAAGATGCCGCCATTCCTACCTATGTTTTGGGAGTCAATCATCATCATTACCATGGTGAGTCAATTATCTCAAACGCGTCATGCACCACCAACTGCTTGGGTCCTATTGCTCGTATTTTGGATGAAGAGCTTGGTATTACCAAAGGGCTTATGACGACCGTTCATGCATATACTAATGGTCAAGCGATTATTGATAGTGCTCATGGCACAGATATGCGTCGCTCCCGTGCCGCTGCGCTCAATATGGTTCCAACCACGACGGGTGCTGCAAAGGCACTGTCACTTGTGTTACCACAACTCGAGGGAAAACTACACGGACAAAGCGTTCGAGTACCGACTGCGGATGTATCGATGGTCGATTTAAATGTAGTAGTAGGGCGTCAAACGACCAAAGAGGAGTTGAGTGCATTATTCAAAAAACATGCATTAGGCTCTTTGAATGGTATTTTGGAAATTGATGAACGTTATCGTGTCTCACAAGATTTTGTAGGTTCGTGTTTTAGTGCTACAATTGCAGATGATTTGATTCAAGTTATTGATGGCGATATGGTCAAGGTAATGGCATGGTATGACAATGAATGGGGCTATTCTAATCGTCTTATTGAAATGGCGCGGTATATTATTGAGTATAAAGGACAAAAATGAAATTATTAAGTATTAAAGAGTGTGATCTATTTCAAAAAAAAGTATTTATTCGATGTGATTTTAATGTACCTACGGACGAATTTGGCAATATTACGGATGATAGACGTATCCGTTCAGCACTTTCAACGATTAAGTATTGTTTAGATCAAGGGTGTCCCATTGTTTTGGCATCTCATTTTGGTCGTCCAAAAGCGGGTATTTTTACTCCTGAGGATTCTTTGATTCCAGTGGCCCGACGTTTGCACCAGCTGCTCAAGACGGAAGTGTTGTTCGCCAAAGACGTTATAGGGGAAAGCGCAACTACATTAGTCAAAAACCTTAAAAGCGGTGAGATCGTTTTATTGGAAAATCTACGCTACGAAGCAGGGGAAACAAAAAATAGTCCTGAGTTAAGTGCAGCTTTGGCATCGTTCGCAGATATTTATATCAATGATGCTTTTGGTGTGAGTCATCGTGCTCATGCATCGGTTGCAGGAATTACAGAACATTTTGATGATAATCATAAAGCAGCGGGGTTTTTATTACTCAAAGAGATAGAGTTTTTTGATGCTCTATTGGAACGCCCAGTTCGCCCTTTTGCAGCAATAGTTGGAGGGTCAAAAGTATCAGGTAAGCTTGAAGCGTTAGTGAATCTTTTACCTCGTGTTGACAAGGTCTTAATTGGTGGAGGGATGGCGTTTACGTTTTTAAAAGCATTGGGGCATGATATTGGAAGTTCTCTTGTCGAAGAGGATTTGATGGATGAAGCGTTGCGTATTATGGATGAAGCGAATCGTTTAGGTGTGAAGTTTTATCTTCCTGTGGATGTGGTAGCAGCGCAAAAATTTAGTGCCGATTCTGCTATTCGTATGACGAGCACTCAAGAAATACCCAATGGATGGATGGGCTTGGATATCGGAAATGCGACATCAGAGTTATACAAAGAAGTGCTTGAAGATGTTAAAACAATTCTTTGGAATGGTCCTATGGGAGTTTTTGAGATGGAAAAATTTGCCAAAGGTTCCAATAAAATAGCCCATTTTATAGCTGATTTGGATGCTGTTACGGTTGTGGGTGGCGGTGATACAGCGGATTTGGTGCAGCGTATTGGTTTAGATGAAGCGATGAGTTTTATCTCAACAGGTGGCGGAGCATCATTGGAGCTCTTGGAGGGCAAAGTACTTCCGGGCGTTTTGCCGTTGATGAAGTAGATTTCGACTCATTCCGTTCGCCCTGAGCTTGTCGAGTCGAAGGGTAGAACTGTGGTTCGACAAGCTCACCACGAACGGTGATGAAAGATAGTTCAATAAAATGAGGAAATAAAATGATACTGTGCGCCAATTTTAAAGCCAACAAGACACGTCAAGAGACTCAAGCTTATATGGCGGTTGTAGAATCGTTTGTAAGTGTTAACGCTATTGAGGATACGGTTATTGTGTTTCCTCCTGTGACTGCCCTAGAACACGCTTCACGTAATGTTTTGATAGGAGTTCAAAATGCTTATCCCGCACAAAATGGAGCCTATACGGGAGAAATTGCCCTCGATCAGCTCGAAGAGTTTGATATTAAAACTATTTTGATTGGACACAGTGAGCGTCGCCATGTTTTGGGTGAAACGCAAGCTCAAATTGTCGAAAAATTTCGTTATTTTGCAGATCTTGGATTTGTGATTGTCTATTGTGTCGGCGAACCTTTGGATGTTCGTGAATGTGGACAAGAGGCTTTAAATTCATATATCGATATTCAGCTTGAGGGGATTGATTTAGAATACCATGATTTAATTTTGGCGTACGAACCTGTGTGGGCAATCGGAACGGGATTGACTCCTACAATAGAGCAAATAGCGACAGTTCACAGCAATTTACGTCAAAAAACTTCGGCTGCTTTATTATATGGCGGGAGTGTCAAAGTAGACAATGTCGCAGGAATTATGAGTATTGATAATGTTGATGGTGTTTTGGTGGGATCAGCATCCTTGAGCGCACATGATTTTTGTGAGATGATTGCACTTGCGGCTGAATTAAAAAACGGCGTATAAATCTTCTAAAATTCTCAAAAACAAAAGTTTTTGTAGCTTTAGGGGGATACAAGGGACATTTGTCCCTACCACCAAAACGGATGTATTCGTTTTGGTGCGTAACATTAATTAAAAGATAACAAAGGAGAATGATAATGTTAATGAATGGAAAAAAAGGTCTTATCGTAGGTCTGGCTAATGATAAATCAATTGCCTATGGAATCGCGCAAGCCTTGCACAAGCAAGGTGCTAAAATGGCATTTACGTATCCTAATGAAGCGATGCAAAAAAGAGTGGAACCGATTGCGGCTGCATTTGATGGTTCACCCGTATATCGACTCGATGTATCAGATGAAACAGATATGTCTGCGATTGCCGATTTAATAGCTCGTGATTTTGGTGAGATTGATTTTCTCGTCCATTCGGTAGCATTCGCCCCTAAAGAAGCATTGACCGAAGGGTTTATGAAAACGTCCAAAGAAGCGTTTCAGATCGCTATGGATGTTTCTGTGTTCTCTTTGATTGATTTAACTAACCGTTTGGAAAACGTTTTGGCACAAGGGGCATCAGTGATTACCCTTAGCTACCTCGGAGGACCTAAATATATCCCCAATTATAATGTTATGGGAGTTGCCAAAGCAGCCTTAGAATCCACAGTGCGATATATGGCGGTAGAGCTGGGTGCCTCCAAAGCCATCCGTGTCAATGCTATCAGCGCAGGACCTATCAAAACATTGGCAGCAAGCGGTATTGGCGATTTTCGTCAAATCCTTAACTGGAATGAGTGTAATTCACCGTTGCGTAAAAATGTCTCTATTGAAGAGGTTGGAAATTCGGCATTGTATTTGTTGAGTGATCTCTCTAGCGGTGTGAGCGGTGAAGTCCATTATGTGGATGCAGGATACAATATCATGGGAATGCCAAGCGTTGAGAAAAACAGTGAGGGTAAAACCGTTATGGTGTGGGAGAATAGAGAGTAGTTTTAACTACTTCCCAATCACGGGCATGCTTTGTAGCTTCTGTGCATTGGATATCTCTTCTGGCTTACCTGCATTCATCTTTTCTTTGTTCTCATTATACACTTTCCATTTATCCACATATTTTTGTAATGTAAAAGAGGCTTTATCATCTCCTTCAATAGTTTTAGCTGTTGTTGTGATTTTGCCATCTGGCGTTCTTGTTGTAGTCATAGGTTCGCTCTGTGTCATTGGTTCCCATTCTTCTTTGAGCCATGCATCCAATGAGCGTTGCATGGAACCACCTTCAGCGACTGCTGTCGTGCTGGGTGAAATCGTTTGGAGGGAGCTGTTTTGGGACGGTGCAACTCCTTCATGATTGGCACATCCCGTGATTAGAATGAGCGAAGATACGAATGCAAGTGAAAAAATGGAACGATTCATAAATAGACCTTTGATATAATTTCTAATGATAACTATACCACAAATCTATAAGGTTTTGAGTAGCAAAAAAGAAAAAAAAACTTATAAAACCCCTATTTTAGGTGTTTCTTTTGGTAAATGATTAGTAAATAGTTGACGTGAAAATAAGCTATGTTTAAGATTTTGAGCGTTACAATTAACTTCGGCGTGGGTTTGTGGTTAATTTTTAATCACCGACTCAGTACAAATCCGTCTATTTTACGTGTAAGATAGTGACGAAGATTTACTTAAGGAGAATGAATGAAA
>CAMBHX010000001.1 GCA_945867285.1 Sulfuricurvum sp. IAE1 | reverse complement strand
TGCCATTATGATTCATGGTATCCAAACTGATCCCGTAGATTTGCTAACACAACTCAATAAACTGTTTGGGGAACAAGTGGTGTTTTAATCACACCACTCTTTCTCGTTGTCTTCATCGTCGTCATAATCATCTTCACAACAACTATCTTTGTGGTCATCGATAATCTCTTCATCCCACTCTTTGTCATCACCGCTTAAGCTATAAAATCCGCGCATAACACCCCTCCTTCTTTCCATGTAATAGTATGGGCTCCAAACTGTGAATCATGTCGCATTGGAGCATCGACACGATAATGTGCGCCACGACTCTCGACACGGCTAATCGCACATACGACTATAATCTCTGCCAGTTCTACTTTGTTCCCAAATTCTATAAACTCCACTAAATTAGTGTTATACTCTTTGTTAGTATCACGAGGACCCATAAAGGGTAACTCTTTTTGCATTTGACGAATCGCCCCAAGGACTGCTTTGAGACCCATATCTTCACGCACTAATCCGACATTGTTATAAAATATGTTAGCGAGCATCTCTTGTTTTTGGTAAAAGTCGATTTGTTTGGTGAAGTACATCACCCCTCGAATAAAATTAGCGTCCTTGGCGTATTGCGGATTTTCAAGTGCGGGCGCAGGATTGTTGACTCCAAAGTGTGCCGCATTTTGACCACACTCACGCCCAAACACGCTGAGTTCAAGCAGTGAGTTTCCCCCTAGCCGATTTGCTCCATGGGTCTTGTGATTAGCACACTCACCCACAGCAAACAAGCCACTAACACTACTTTGACACTGACTATCGACCTCAATGCCTCCCATACTGTAGTGAGCAGCAGGTTTGATGGGGATGAGATCAGAAACTGGATCAATTCCCTCATAAATTTGTGCCAATTTTCGCTCTTGTGGTAACTCATGAGCTATAAATTCTTCCCCCAAATGACGAATATCCAGATAGACCGCACCGCCGCTTTCCATCTCGTCGTGAATAGCACGAGCTACGACATCGCGAGGGGCGAGTTCATCGGTGAAACGTTCGTGTTTAGCGTTGAGTAAATGCCCACCGGCTCCTCGTGCGCTCTCAGAGATTAAAATCGATGAACTTAACAATGCCGTGGGATGAAACTGGACAAACTCCATATCGGCGAGTTTTGCGCCGGCACGGATGGCACAGGCGATTCCGTCACCGCTTGCTTGAACGCTGTTGGTAGAGTGTTTGCCGTAGAGGTATCCATATCCACCCGTTGCCATAATAACAGCATCAGCTCGGATCTCTTCTACCTCTCCTGTTGGGATGTTGAGAAACGTTGCCCCCAAGGTGCGATTTGTCTCCTCATCAACAATAAGGTTAAGTAAAAAATACTCATTTTTAAACTCAATATGGGCTTTGAGACATTGGTCATATAAAGTATGGAGAAGCTTAAGCCCTGTGTAGTCTTGGGCATAACACGCTCGTGGTGCGGATGCACCCCCAAGCCTCCGTCGTGCGATTTCATCGTTTTTATCACGACTGTAGGGCATACCGATACTATTGAGCCATCGTACCGCATCAGGAGCTTTTTTGCACATGGTGGCTATTTGCACCTCATCGCCAAGGCCACCAGAGCTTTTGAGGGTATCGGCAATATGGTTTTCAATACTATCATTGTCATCCAAAACCGCATTCATCCCCCCCTGAGCCATCGAAGTTTGGGAGCGTGTAGGAAATGTTTTAGAGGCGACAATAACATGGACACCTGCCTCATGCGCTGACAATGCTGCTGTTAAACCTGCACCACCGCTACCGATAATCAATACTGTTGCCATATACGCACCTCTCTTTCGTGTGATTGTAGCGTAATGGATTTTAGGAGTTGCTCAAGGGGAGAGTAGGAAGAAAAAAATTAAGCTGGATTCCCGACAAGAGCGGGAATGACAAAAGAAAAATCAAAAACGGAGATTAGCACCAACGTACCATATTTTGACATCATCAGCATCAACGTCAACACCTAAAACAGTATCGCTTCCTGTTTGAAGAAGAAATCGGTATCCAGCTTCAATTTCAATCTTATCGACTAATCTTACAATAGCACCAGCTTGTGCTCCATAATGAAACCCACTTAAATCAAGGCTTAATCCATTCTCTGATTCTTCATACCATGTATATCCAAGCACTGGTCCTGCATACAAGGAAAACTTGTTGTCTGCCAGAGGAAGAATAAAATCATATGCTACTGAGATTGCATCTGCCTTATCCACTCCTGCTTCTCGGTCTACATAAGTATAAGCTGCTGAAACACGCCCTGTATCACCATAATAATGCCCCAATGTCGCCGTATACTGTGTTCCATCGGTATCAAAATCTGTAGAGGCTACATTACCACTCAACTCTGCATTTCCAGTACTCAATCCAAAATAATTATCATTCCCTGCCGCCATTAATCCACTAGTAAACAAACTTGCCAAAACAATTCTTTTCATACTTTTCCCATCTAATGTTATTTAAAACTAACTATAGTTAGTTTCTAAAATATTGTATTCTTACTAGACATATGATTAGTTTAACTATAGGTAGTTTATGCAAGAATTGACAAAGTCGGAAGTCGATGCCATGTATCGCAAAATCGGAATCAATGTCATGCGTATTCGCAAAGAAAAAGGGATGAGCCAACTTGATCTAGCTCTCTCTATCGGACTCAAATCTGTTGGATTGATTTCCGTTGCCGAAATTTGCCACAACAAAAAACACTTCAATCTCGAACATCTCTATAAAATCGCTAAAATTTTAGATGTCAAAATCGCTGATTTTTTAATTGATATCGAATAGTCATTTCACGCCATTGAAGAATTAACACATTAGTGTTAGCATTTTTTCAAGTTTTTGACTATCTTGGTGGGACAATTCACCCAGTTTTGTCAAAACAACATCTCGGTCAATAGTAGCAACGGATGATTTAAAAACAGAAGGCTTTAAGAGCCCTGAAAATTTCCAATCTACAATTTCAAATTCCATCTCTAGTTTTGTACTTATTTGACTCGAAATAGCTAAAATAATTAAAGAGTTGCGTGATTCACTATTGTATGTTGAGGAAGAGAGGACGACAGCAGGTCGAGCTTTGTATTTCAAACTGCTTGCAAATGGAAATTTTACAACGACGATATCATACTTTGAGAAAGCGGTCATAATCACTATCCTCTAGGTTATCCCAAATAGTATTTAATTTTGAGTGCGACAAAGAATTAAATTGCTTTATTTCGTCAGCTTGTCCAATAATTTCATATTTTTTGACAACATTGTCTTTCAAGTTTTTGATAATCGTTAAAATAACATCAACTTTTGAATCTTCAACTTCCAATTGAATTGTTTGCATCTCATTCCCCTTTTGCAAGTTTTAATGATTATAGCACAAAATTAATTTTCTGCTAAAATGATAAAAAATATTTGTGGATATTCATGACCTTCGAAACACTCCTCTCCCTGCTTGGTATTTACCTCTTTATTGCCGTAGGTTTTGGTGCCAAGTGGTCGTTTAAAGAGCAAATTGACGATCGTACCATTACCATACTGAGTGTTTATTTTTTACAGGTATTTCTCACCTTTTGGGGATTGCTCAAGCGCCCTATCGATACACAATTACTGCTTGCTCCTGCGCTATACATTGCTATTTCACTTATAGCGTTGCTATTGATGATCCCATTGGCTCGCATGGTATTTAGTGAACCCAAAGAGCGCTCTATTGCTACTGTCGCAGCCCTCATCGGCAATACAGGAAATCTGGGAGTTCCACTGTCCATTGCACTGTTTGGAGAACAAAGTATCCCGTATGTCACCCTCATTAATCTCATGAATATTTTTGTGGTTTACACTATCGGGGTCTTTTTTTATTCGAGAGGGGAATTTAGTGTTCGAGGGTCATTGCTCAACATTGTGAAGCTTCCAATTTTATGGGCAGCGATGATGGCAATCGCTCTTAATCTCACAGGCTATGTCCCCAGTCCTGCCGTGGATAAAACGTTGATGATGGGGGCATATGCCTCGATGACGATGCAGTTAGTACTGTTTGGAATTTATTTGTATGGGATTGAACTCAAAACGCTCAATATCCGTCTAAGTGTGTGGGTGTCTGGGACGAAGTTTATTCTCATTCCAGTGATTGCGTTTGTGGTGTTACAAAATATTGAGATGGAACCAATGGTCAAGGGAATATTGTTTTTAGAGATGTTGGTACCGCTAGCAGTTGCTAATGTCAATCTTGCATCACTGTATAACTGTGCACCTAAAACCGTCACGGCTCAGGTGTTTATTACTTCAGTGATGTTTTTGGGAATTGTGTTTATGTTACCGACTATTTTGAATCTATTTTAAAACGCCAAAGGAATATAATCCCTTTGGCTACGTTAGCCACTAGAGGACTTATGCTTGCCTCATACGAGGCAGAATTCCTTAATATTGCTTATCGTTTCTGCAATCAGTCGTTCTCGTGCCTCACGTGATGTCCACGCAATATGAGGCGTGATATAAAGACGCTGGGGGGTTTTGATAGACAGCAGTTTATGCGGTGTTTTCATAGGCTCATTGACCAGCACATCTAAACCTACATAGATTGGTTTAACATCGATAATTACACTCAACGCATCCTCATCTACAATACCGCCACGACCTAAATTCAAAAGTACAGCACCATCTTTCATCTGCAACAGCTCTGAATGGGAAATCAGATTTTGCGTTGAAGCATTCAGCGGGGCATGAATAGAGATAATATCACTGTTTTCAATAAGACGACTGAGGGTTGTTTTATCAAACTCGTCACTATCATTTTTTCCTGAGGTAGAATAATAACAAACGTTAGCCCCAAATGCGTGAGCAATTCGTGCCACATTTCGACCAATTTCACCTAAACCAATAATCCCCCATTTTTTACCTCGCAGTTCACTAAACGAGGGGCCGATATGAGTGAATACTGCTTCTTTTTGCCATGATCCGCTTTTGACATACTCATCATAATAGACAGAATGGCCTAACAGATAAAACAGCATCGAAAACGTATGCTGCACCACAGAATCGGTCGAATACCCTGCTACGTTTTTGACAGTAATTGCTCTACGTACCGCTGCATTGTGATCGATGTTATTCATCCCCGTTGCAGCAACACAGATAAGTTTGAGATTTGACGCAGATTCCATTATGGTGTCATCAATAACAACTTTGTTAGTAACAATCACCTCAGCATCTTGGACACGCCCAGCTATCTCTTCGGGAGTAGTGGTTTGATAAATAATAACATCTCCTAGAGCGTTAAAACCCTCCAACGAAGTATCCCCATACGTAAGGGCATCTAAAATAACTATTTTCATGCGTCTGCGATTTTACTCACCAATTTTTCAGCTTTTTTGAGTGCTTTTTTCACTTTATCAAACACCAAAACTACTGCCATGCGTCGGCCAACATGCGCCTCAGGTTTCCCAAACACTCTCACATAGCTGTTATCCCCAAAAACCTTCTCTTCTATATCCAGCACAGGAGCTTGAGATTCAACACTCGACTTGAACGCTGCACTCGCGCCCTCACCATAAAAGGTAAATCCAAGAGGAAGTCCCAAAACAGCACGTACATGAAGAGCAAATTCGCTTTGACTTTGGGTGATGAGGGTTACTAGCCCTGTGTCATGCGGACGAGGGCTCACTTCACTAAAGTACACGTCATCACCTGAAATAAACAATTCAACCCCAAACAATCCTCTACCACCTAATCCATCGGTGATTTTTTGGGCAATATCACGAGAACGCTTGAGGGCTTTTTTAGACATTTCCATAGGCTGCCAACTGAAAATATAATCACCATCCTTTTGGATATGTCCTATAGGCTCACAAAATACCGTTTCGCTGCCGTTACGGGCAGTGAGAAGAGTGATCTCATAATCAAAACGGATAAACTCCTCAACGATGAGCTCACTCGCATCACCACGAGCTTCTTTGGCAATTTCCCACGATGCTTCGAGGTCAAAGGGGCTGCGCGCGATACTTTGCCCATGACCCGAACTGCTCATGACTGGTTTGATAACACACGGGAAGCCCAAATCATCTGCAGCGGTACACATCTCTTCATAGGTACTCACAAAATGATACCCGCTGGTCTTGATCCCCAATTCTTCTGAAGCAAAACGGCGGATGTTTTTACGGTTCATAGTCTTATTGACCGCTTCAGCGTTCGGAATGACACAAAAACCCTCATTTTCAGCATCAAACAGGGCATCAATACTAATAGCTTCGATTTCAGGGAGGATAAAGTCAGGTTTTTCTTTGCGAATAATCTTGAGTACTTCCTCACGGTTTTGCATATCAACCACATAAGAGCGATTAGCAACCAAATGGGCTGGAGCGTGTTTATAGCGGTCAACAGCGACTACTTCTATCCCTAAACGTTGCGCTTCAATAGCAACTTCTTTGCCCAGTTCACCGGAACCTAGTAACATAATTTTTTTGGAGCTTTTTTGCAAGGGGGCGCTAAAGAGCATAATGATTTCCTAATTTTTAAGTATAGGAGTATAGCATAGGGTTGATTATGAAATGTTACGTGAGAAAAAATAAAGGGAGTTTTTAAGAGGCGTAAGCCAAAGCGCAGGGCGCTTTGGGATTACAGGCGAGATTCGTAACGTCGCATCATATAGAGACGTTTTAACATCTTCTTGCGAGCGCTGATTTTGAACTGTTTGCGTTTTTCGGTCTCTGTAACGTGGTTACGGCGAGCACGAGCTTCAGTAACAACCAGATTACGATCTGTTTGCTTCTTGAAACGACGGTATGCAGCATCAAAGTTATCATCTTGGCGTAAGATAATTCCAGGCATCTACAATCACCCACTTTCTATTTAAAATTTTCGAACTGCAATTATAGCGTAAATTTAGAGACAAAAGCCATTTTTTAGCTATTTATAGGATATTATTGTAAAAAGATCTAAAATTGATGGGACGCGAGTATGGATCCTAAAAAAACCTTATTGTGGCTTGTGTTTGCAGGCATGATGATTCCTCCGGCTGGATGGCTATTTTTGCTGTCGTATTCATCCTTGTTTACGTTTGATGAATTATTAAAAATTGTCATCTCAATTCCGATGCTTGTCTATATGGCTATTGCAACGACTATAATGTTAATAGTATTTTCAAACAAATTTTCTACTCTTGAATCCTTGCTCGGACAAAGTTCAAAAAATGAAGAAGCAACATCGTTAATTGCCAAAATACCCTATTACTTTTTGTCAGGTCAGGCTGCTTACAATCTGCTGGGGCCTGCTGTCGTGCTGTGGGATAAACCATTCATCAACACAGAACGGTTTGTCCTTGCTGAATTGGCTGTTTTACCATTGCTTTTTCTATTTATGATTCCCGTCTTTATTTTATTTGTTCAACGATTGGAAGAATGGGTAACCAATGTTCCTCTCAACGAGCGTTATCCCTTTATCTCGTTTGGCAAAAAAATGGTTCTCTCATTGTTTACTACTATTGTAGGCGGTACGGCTTTACTTGTTTTATTAAATGTTATCCTATTGTACGTCAATACTGACATTTCCCTCTCTGAATTAATTTGGAAAAATCTCCTCATAGCACTCGTTAGTATTAGTATTTCTGCAATCAATATCTCATTCGTTATCTCTCAAGTAACCAAGCCGGTCAAAGAGCTAACCCATCAACTGAGCACTGACTTATTTGACCTTACCAAAATGTTTTGTGCCCATACCCGTGATGAAACAGGGATTATGGCGAGAAGCCTGAAAGTATTTATCAATGAAATCGAAGGTTCGACTAAAAATTCCAAAGCTATCGCAACAGAGAATCTCACTGTTGCAAATCAACTAAGCGCTATCTCCAGTAGTATCAAAGAGAGAATTCACACCGAAAATGAGATTGTTACAACGACAACTGCAAACGCCAAATCGATTCAAATCATTGTAGAACAAGGAGTCAGCGCATTTACCGACACACAAGCAAATATGACCAACGCATTCAATCAGCTTCAATATGGTCGTAAGGAACTCGAAACATTACTACGCACCATAAATCGCAGTGCTGAACTCGAGCAAGACCTTAGTCAAAAGCTGACCAATCTCAACTCTGAAGCATCTCAAGTCAAACATATATTACTTGTTATTGGCGACATTGCCGATCAAACCAACCTGCTTGCCCTCAATGCTGCGATTGAAGCAGCTCGAGCAGGTGAGCATGGACGAGGATTTGCTGTCGTTGCTGATGAAGTACGTAAGCTCGCCGAGCGAACTCAAAAAAGCCTTATCGAAATCAATTCAACGATCAATATCATCGTACAAAGTATCGCTGAAGCCACCGATCAAATGCAGCATAACACCGAAGCGATGAGCAATGTAACCACCATCTCCGCCAACGTTGATCGAAATATCAATGAAAGCGTTGAAGCGATGGAAAAAACGTCCAAACTAACCACACAAAGTGTTGCGAACTCAAAAATAATTGCGCAACATATCGATTCGATGCTCAATCAAGTTGAATCACTCAGAAGTATCGCTCGCCTCAACGAGTCTTCGATACACGATCTTTCTGAAATCGCCCATTCTGTTGCCAATGCCGCTAACTCTTTGTATCAACAGCTAGGGCAATTTAAAACACACTAAGAGCGAAGCTATAGTTGGCTAAAATACTTTCATGATAACTGCCGACTCCATAGAGGCTCTAAAGGCCAGACTTGACATTGTCGATGTTGTAGGTTCTTATGTAGAACTCAAGCGCTCTGGGGCAAATTTCAAAGCTCCATGCCCGTTTCATGATGAAAAATCAGCGAGTTTTATGGTCAATACGCAACGTCAAAAATATCATTGCTTCGGGTGTGGTGTAGATGGGGATGCTATTGGATTTACGATGGCTTATGAAAAGCTCTCCTATCCCGAAGCTATCGAAAAACTCGCCAACTCTGTCAACTTTACCCTCCACTATACCGATAATAAAGAGCAAAAAGTACGTTCCAATCTACTTGAAACACTAAGCGGTTGGTATCAAAAATTATTGGGTGATAACGCCACCGCTTCCAACTATCTTCACGAGCGAGGAGTATTTACCTCTAGTATCGAGAAATTTGGTATTGGCTATGCCCCAAGCTCCTCGCAAACACTCAACTTTTTAGAACAGCATCATTTTAAATCGACTGAAGCACTTGAACTTGGGGCAATAGGTCGAGGGGACCAAGGCAAACTCTTTGCCCGTTTTATCGAGCGTATCACCTTTCCTATCCAGGCCAATAATGGTTCAATCGTGGGATTCGGAGGGCGCACTATCACAGGTCACAGTGCCAAATACGTCAACTCTTCCCAAAGTGCTATTTTCAATAAATCAAGGCTTTTATACGCCTACCATCTCGCACGAGAATCGATCTACAAACATCAAGAGATTATTGTCACCGAGGGGTATCTAGATGTGGTTATGTTACATCAAGCAGGATTTACCCATGCCGTAGCCACATTGGGAACTGCGTTGACAGCAGAGCATCTCCCAGCATTACGTAAAGGGGAACCAAAAGTACTAGTAGCATACGATGGAGACAAAGCCGGACGAACTGCGGCACTTAAAGCATCCAAACTACTCAGTGGTGGTGGATTTAATGGTGGTGTGGTGTTGTTTGGAGAGGGGATGGATCCTGCGGATATGGTTAAAAATGGTCACATTGAACAATTGACCGCCCTTTTTCGTCGCCCTATTGCATTTATCGAATTTGTTCTCACCGAGATGATCAACAGTTATAATCTCAATGACCCAAAAGCCAAAGAGGCAGCATTACACGAGAGTATTGCCTACCTCAAAACACTCTCTCCCCTTATGCAAGAGGAGTATCGAGGGTTTTGTGCTTCAAAGCTTGGGATATCACCCGCCTTGGTCAAAATCAGCCACGCTCCAAACACCCACCATGTGCCCATCAATTTTTCTCATCACGATATTTGGGAACTCAGTTTCATTAAAACTATTTTGGAACGCCCCAGCATTATTGACTCATTGCTAGATTTTATCGAGCCGCAACTCTTGCAATACCATGGAAGTGAGTTATTTTGTGCTATCAATGGTGAGGATGACCCACGACTGCGCGCCATTGTAATGGACGATCGTATCCGTATTTTTGAAGGTGACGACGCCATACGTGCCGAGCTTATCACTTTTTTAACACATCACTATAACCGTGAACTCAAAAAAATAGCCAGTGAAAATACGGTATCATTCGATGAAAAATCGTACAGGATTCGACAGATGAGAGACAAAATAACTCGTCTCAAACGAGGTGAACTCGTACCATTAACATAAAGGAAAAGCATGAAAGCAATAGCGTTGTTCAGTGGAGGTCTTGACTCCACCCTCGCCATGAAACTCATCATAAACCAAGGAATTGAGGTCGTCGCTTGTAACATTAGTACCGGTTTTGGCTCCATCAAAGATCGACGAGAACACATGCAAAATATGTGTGACCAAGTGGGAGCAACCTTACGTATTGTCGACATCCAAGACGAATATTTGGCCGATGTTTTATTTACACCTAAGCACGGATACGGCAAAAATTTCAACCCCTGTATCGACTGCCACGGCAAGATGTTTGAGGTGGCTAAGCGCCTCATGATCGAGGAAGGAGCTAGTTTTCTCATCAGTGGCGAGGTCTTGGGTCAGCGTCCTATGAGTCAAAATGGTGAATCATTGCAAAAAGTGCTCGACATCAGTGATTGCAATGGGTTATTATTGCGCCCCATGAGCGCCAAAGCGCTCGAGCCCACGATCCCTGAAATCAACGGATGGGTAGACCGTGAACAACTCGAAGAAATTGTGGGACGAAATCGTGAGCGTCAAATGGCGCTGGCTGAGCAGTTTGGACTGGTCGATTTTGAGAAACCAGGAGGTGGATGTCTACTCACCGATGAACATTTTTCAAACAAAATTCGTGATTTAGTAAAACATGACGAGAGCTTTATCAAAGCGGATATTCAAACACTCAAATACGGCCGTCAGCTACGACTGCCAAATGGTGCCAAACTTATCATCGGACGTAACGAAGAGGAAAACAGCAAGCTTGAAGAGATAGTCAATCATAAATACATGCACATCACAACAGAGCTTTTTGGCCCTCATTGTTTGCTAACAACTAATGCTAACGAGGAGGATAAAGCATTAGCCGCCAAGTTTGTCCTAGCCTACTGTAAACCCGACTTTACAGGAGAGCAAGAGCTATTATTTGATAACACACCGTTTGTTAGTGATCTGGGGAGCACCACTCGCAAAGATGCCCAAAAGTATATGATCTAATACATAATGTTACGCACTAAAACGAATACCTCTTCGAGGTTCTCGTGCCCTTTGGGTGCATCCGTTTTAGTGGCAAGGACTCCTTTGGCTATGCTTACGCATATAGCCTTTGGTTTCAAAGCTATAAAAGCCAAGCAGTTGGCTTTTAATATGCTTTTCACCTTTGCAATCCCCTAAAGCTACGAAAAGTAAACTTTTCGAGAAATCTAGAATGGTAATAAAACCTAGTATTATTTTATTACTTTACATCCATATCCAGTTTTTTTGACTGCATCACACATCGCTTCGGGTTTTACGCCCTCTTTGGCGGTTACTTCAGCACTACCCTCTTTGAGATATACCGTGGTGCTTTTAACTCCATCAACGCCATTAATTGCCCCCTTGACACTTCCAACACATCCAGAACATGTCATCCCCGTGATACTTAACTTTGTCATTTGATCAGCGCATGCCAATGCTGCAAGAGCCAAAACACTTAATACTATCTTTTTCATCGTACACCTTTTAGTTGTTTTGCGCTATTGTTGCATATTACTGTTAAAAACGTGTTAAGCCTTAACACAGATGTAACAATTATTATATAAACTATGAATAATTACTATATGGAGGACTTATGAGTATGTTTGATTGGTGGGTTATTATCTCGATTGCATTTGCTGGTAGCTTTGGGCACTGCATAGGAATGTGCGGTGGATTTATCGTTGCCTACAGCTCCACCAAAATTGACTCCTCAATGAGTCGTCCACAGCAACTCATTCGGCACAGTGCCTACAATATCGGACGAGTAAGCTCATATGCACTACTTGGAATGATATTTGGTGGTATCGGGATGCTCTTTACGGTCTCCATGGCTACTAAAGGAGCATTACTCATAGGTGCTGGGATTTTGATGATTATCACGGCACTCTCGATGCTGGGGGTTTCAAAACTGTTACATTTGCTGGAGAGTTCCTTTTTGAACTTCCCTATTTTTAAGACACTTTTTTCCCGACTTATCAAAAGTAAAAGCGTTAAGAGCTTTTTTGCATTAGGGATGATGAATGGATTTTTTCCCTGTGGATTTGTCTTTTTCTTTGCGGCCAAAGCGGCTTCAAGCGCATCTATCGTTGAAGGGGGACTTATTATGCTGGCGTTTGGATTAGCAACCGTTCCTACACTATTGGCCCTGGGGCAATCAATCAATTTTATGCGAGAAATTGCCTTTCGTCAAACGATGAACCGTATTGCCGCCGTTTCGATTGGAATATATGGACTTTTTAGTATCTACAAAGGGTTGGCGCACATCATCAATCTGCCGATGTAACACCTCTTCTTGGCAGTGATTTTGATGTTAAAAAATCACAAATTTGATTGATATTGGTCTTGTTAAAAATTCCTTCGACCACAGGAGTATCAGGTAAATTTGCAATAAGCTTACTATCATCTTCTGCAGAGATAATAATCACTGGCGTATCGATACCACCGTCTATCATGAACTGTAGTACTTCAGAGCTGATACCATCTACCAGGAAAAAATCCAATACAATACAATCAAAAGATTCTTGCCCCAGCAACTCTTTGGCTTTGTTAACAGAATTAGTAAGCGCTATATCAAAAGTATCTCTCAAACGCTCAACCAAAACGTGTTGATATTCAACAGCATCCTCTACTATGAGTGCTTTTTTACCGCTAGAAGCTGTACCATCAAAACGTTCCAATGTAACTTGTGATAATGAAATAGGCAAAGTGAAATAAAAAACCGATCCCCCTCCTAAAATACTTTCAACCCACAGCCGTCCCCCATGTAAATCCTCAATAATTTTTTTGGCAATCGCAAGTCCCAATCCTGTCCCCTTGGTACTTTTTTGAAAAGAGTTTTCGACTTGGGTAAAGGGATCAAAAAGGGCGGTCATATCACTCTCATCGATACCTACACCATTATCATGCACACCAATTCTATAGGCATGCGTTGCTTCATCATAATCTACACTTAAAGATATTTCTCCATTATCTGAAGTAAATTTAACCGCATTGCTGAGTAAATTCAACAAAACCTGAACAATTAGCTGCTTATCAACATAAAGCCCTAAAGAGATATGTTCAGGATAAAAAAATTGAATCGACTTCTTCTGTGCCATAGGTTCAATAATGGTTGCAATTTCACGGATAATCAAAGAAGCCAACGTCATCTCAGGCTTAAAGGAAAATTTTCCTGCTTCAAGTTTTGCAAAATCCAAAATCGTATTAACCAAGACCAAAAGATTATTCCCAGCGATACCGATTTTTTGAATATACACTAAGAGCTTTGGGGGAATGTCTTGGTTCATAGTCAAAATTTGAGAAAAACCTATAATCGCATTCAGCGGTGTGCGTAGCTCATGACTCATATTGGCCAAAAACATATCCTTGGCACTACTGGTTCGTTCTGCCTCATCGGCCAATCGTGCAAGAGCATGCTCTCGTTCTTTATTTTGAAAATTTTGACGCAGTATTTCAAGTAAAATCTGAATGATTTCAACCATATAAATCTTATTTGGGATATCTTTGAGTATCACTCCTATATTGACACGTCTGTTATTGAGAATAATTGTACCACTTGCATCAAACTCTGAATTTTGAGAAATGTCACCCTCGCCCACATACACCCTCTCAATACACCACCCAAGAGTTTGATTTAATTGTTCATCTAATCTGCCTCGTAAATCATCTACAAAACTCTCGTGTCCAAACGACCCCACGCCATCATAAATAAATTGCGAGCAAGCATTCAAAAACTCCATTCCCGAATGAACTCCCATATATGACGTCGCAGTAATGTCTTGCAACGGCTGATCTACGCTTGCATATAACCTATCTGAAATAGTTATAATCTCATCATAAAGCTCTTGCCCTTCACTCTTCGAGCGTCTTACCAATGTATTTATTTTTTCATGATACTGATGATGCAATTCATTCATGGAATCCAAATCAATTCCGAAACCCAAGAGCAACTCTCTTTGTGATGAGAGCTGCTCTATCGTTTTGCTAAAAGGGCATGCCCCTTCACTCACAAAGGATATTGACTCAACATCTTGTTTATTTTCATCTCCTATCCAATAGCTTATGAGCTTTTTACGACTTTGCTTGTGTATAGTGAGTGAAGCATATAGCACATCAAACAAATGGAGAATTTTGTTCTCTTTTTGGAGCCCTTTTTGGTGTTTGGAGGCATGAGTTCGATAATTTTCTTGCATAACAGATTCAGCTATTCGGACCATTTTAATAATAATGGATAAATCATCACTAATTTGTTTATTGATTTTAGCTAAATCTATGATAATCTCAGTGAGAATATCAAACCCTCGAGACATATGAATAGCCTCTAAACCGATACTAATATGAATTTCAGACACTTGACGCATACGATCAATCAGACGCGCATCAAAAGGATGAATAAAAAGAGAACTAAAATACTCTCCAAACAATCTCATCACTCTTAAAATATCGGTCGAAGAGAGGATATTTTGATAGATAGGATTTTTGAGTAAATAATGGTTAATCATTCGATCTGCAATCAACCCTCCAAAAGAGTGAATATATGTTCCAACATGCTCTCTTTGCAGCAAATAGTTATCATCCAAAGTAAACAACTGCGTCAAACACGCTGAATTAAAAGACTGATGCATCAATATACCTATCTAATACTTTTTTCATTTCATCCATATTGATGGGCTTGGAGATATAATCGTCAAATCCATGCAACAAAAGCTTTTCGCGATCACCGCTCACCGCAAAAGCAGTAACACAAATCAGAGGAACACAAAGGCTACATGCTTTGATTGCCTCAAGCAGCATATAGCCGTTCATCACTGGCATATCAATATCGGTTAACACTAAATCATACGGCGTTCTTTTAAGTTCTTCAAGGGCTTGTGCACCATCTCCCACAACGGTCACACTTACCCCATCATATATTAGCTCAATCATTGCAACAATAACAGTCTGATTAAGCTCCTCATCCTCAGCAATCAATATCCTCATATGCACGCTCCTTATTGCAGCTGGTCCATTAGTCTTAAAATAGATGGGGACTCTTCTTCGTCAGGAAACGTCTCTTTAATCGCTAAAAATTGATCCAAATTTTGAACCAATAAATTTAGCAAAGCAACATCAAAATGGGTTCCGGAACCTTCACTCATGATTTCTAATGTTTTTTCAACACTAAATGCTTTTTTGTATACTCGTTCTGAACTTAGAGCATCAAAAACATCAGCAATAGAAACTATACGGGCATAAATATGTATATCATCCCCTGATAATCCCTCTGGATATCCCGTTCCATCTATTTTTTCATGATGCTGCAAGGCAATAATTTTACCTGCATCCAACACAGGATAGCCGCCATCTGTCTCAAGCATCTTGCCCCCTAAAACAGCATGAAGTTTCATAATTTCAAACTCTTCAGGGGTCAATCGTCCGGGTTTAAGTAAGATCTGATCAGGAATCCCAACTTTTCCAATATCATGCAACGGAGATGCATACAAAATCAACTCAACCTCATCGCTCCCAAATCCTGCCAACTGGGCCAACTTTGCAGAATAGTGACTCATTCGTTTAATATGCATACCCGTTTCTAGATCACGATATTCGCTTGCTTTTCCTAGCCGTGCCGAAATTTCATACTCAGTTTTTTTTGCCTGCATAAGTGCTTGACTCAACTGCGACGTTCTCTCTTGTACTTTTTTGTCTAAATTGTCTTGAAAATCTTTAATTTTTGCATAGTTCAGCGTACGAAGCTTTAATTCTTCAACGTCATAAGGTTTTCCCAAAAAATCATCACCGCCTAACTTCAGAGCGCGGATTTTTTCTTCTTTATTAGCCGTGACTACTATCGTAGGGATATGCTTCCAAACAACGTGATCTTTCAATCTCTCCAACGTTGCAAAACCATCCAATACAGGCATCGCCAAATCCAGTAAAATAACATGAAAGTTGGAATCTTTCTCTAAAATATCAAGCGCCATTTGACCATTTTGTGCCAATACAACTTCCACACGGTGATCATCCATAAATGCCAATTCAATCAAATCAAGATTAAACTCTTGGTCATCTACAGCTAGTATTCGCACGATTTGCATTAATGTCCTTTAGTTCATTCACGGCTTTCTCAAACGACACCCTGTCTAATCCAAACTGTTCTATTGCTACTATTGCACGTTTTATTGAACCCTCGCTCAACGACTCATTGACATTGATTGCTGTACCCACTACATTGAGTATAGATGCTAAACTTCCAGGCTTAGGAGCATGGATCTGCTTGAGCACATCAATGAGTTCAGATTCAAAATGCCAGTGCTGAAACATTGCCGACCCAATACTATAACTGTCCATTCCCAAAAACTGAGTTTCAACAACACTAATCTCGCCGAATTGTTCCAAAGCTTGTACAAACTCTTCCTTATGGCCCAATTTTAGAATCCGAAAAGCTGCTGCTAACTTCCCTAGCTCCATTAAAAATGATGCGCTTAGCAATAATGGCAATTTTGTTTTGTCTACTCCGCTGTACCATCCACGCACTAGGGCTTGTTGCAATGTTGATATTTCGCTCAAACGTTCAACAGTAATACCATAAGGACTTATATCCAACGGAAAAATCTTTTTAATCGCATTAGCAGCAGCAAATCCTCGTATCATCGTAACACCAAACAACATCACCGCTTGATTAACCGAGTGAATTTCTCGACTCATTCCATACAAAGGAGAATTGGAAGCTTTGAGAATATTAGCACACAACATTGGGTCTGTCTCGATCGTTTTAATCAAAAGAGAGAGATTTATTTCATCTTCCATGCACAGTTCTTGGATTTTTCGAATAGATGCTGGCAACGGAGGAAGATTTTTAATATCATCAATCATAGCTCAGCCTTGTATTAAATTTTTGAATAACTGAGTATAACCCTGAAAGCTTTAAAGCATGCTTCAGTTTTGTATTTCACTGCTTTTAAGATTTTTTTGTAATACGCTATACGCAGACTTTTTTTAATATACCTTACAGCGGAAGCAAAAAAATTCACCCTATCAGGCTTGATTGTCTTTATGATGGATATGTAGCTAAAATATTTGCAAATTATTGACGCAATATTACTGGTTCAAAACGATGATAGGGTGAATTTTTATAGTAGTTGATAGCTTCACTAAGTTCATTTTTATGCACTTCACGCTTATCACTTTCCGATTGCGTAGAAATGGCAGGAGTTGTTGCGACTGTAGAGACAGCAGGCATTATTGTCGCTACTGTAACAATAGCTGGTTTCTCGTGAATTTCGACTGCTGGGCTCGACACATCCTGCGCTTGAGACACAACCTCAGACTCTTGCACAGAGTGAATACTTTTTTCCAAATGCGCTACTTCATTTCGTTGTACTAAACGGATAAAAGCATCTGAACTCACAAAATGACGTACCATTTTGAGAGCCTTTTGCGCTTCACGCTCATTCTTAAATGTCCCCAGCGTGACCACATAACGACCATTTTCAATTTTTTTATGTACTTCAAGACCTGTTTTTTTAATCTTGGCATCCAGCTCTTTAGTCACTGATTTTTCATACACTGCATTAATAACTTGAACCGTCACATCATCAGCCATCAACAAAGATCCAGCAAATGCCATCGTTAGTAAAAATAATATTTTTTTCATTTTTTCACACCTTTTAAATAAATCTGAAGTAGCCATATCGACACTATTGCTCTAAAACTTTAAAAAAAGCATCACAAACAAAAATTAAGAACCAATCGGGCATAATCACATTTCCCAACTTCCCAAAAACTATTTTGGGCCCTTAGCTCAGCTGGGAGAGCGCAACGCTGGCAGCGTTGAGGTCACCGGTTCGATCCCGGTAGGGTCCACCAATCTACAGTTCATTTTAAACTCAACTAAAACTACCCAAACATTGAACTATACCTAACATCTGGATAGAATTGCGTATGTTAAAACAAAGGCATCTTGTGACCAATACCCATCGTGGCATTCTCTACATGCTTGCTGCTTCATTATTATTTGCTCTCACTATGGCATTTGCCAAGATACTCTCTGCTCATATGGGTTCAGTCGAGGTGACCTTTTGGCGTAATTCCATCGGGCTTATTGTAATACTCTTCACCACTTTTCACACCCCCATTCGTAATATTGGAGGACGGCCTTTTATCCTCATCTTTCGAGGTGTTATCGGGACAGTTGCGCTACTGTTCTTTTTTTATATGATCAGCATAACATCACTTTCCAGTGCTATCATTTATGCTAAAACGGAGCCTATTTTTACCGCACTATTGGCGTTTATCCTCTTGCGTGAAAAACTTTCCAAAACGGTTGTTAGTGCGATTGTTATAGGTTTTGTCGGAGTAGTTATCATGAGTGGGGCCCAGTGGAATATGCTGCATACTATGGGGATTCTCACAGGCTTTCTCTCCGCACTTGCCTACACCAGTGTACGAAGTCTCAAAGCCCTCTACGACACCCGCACCGTTGTCCTCTCTTTTATGATTTTTGGCACAATGATTCCTGTGATACTGATGGGGATTTCTCATTTCGTCACTCCCACTGGATGGGAGTTTATGATACAACCTTTTACGACTCCCGTAGGTGTAGAGTGGGTATGGATACTTTCTATGGGGAGCATTGCGGCGTTGGGACAAGTATTTATGACCAAAGCATACTTTCACGCTCCAGCAGGATTTGTTAGCACTGTTAGCTACAGCGTTATACTTTTTGCTACCGTTCTTGGGATGATGTTGGGCGATATTGCACCAACTCTCACGATACTAGCAGGGGGGGTTTTAATTGTTAGCAGTGGAGTTTTACTTTCATTATGATGAAACACCAAATGAGACTTTGCTTCATTTGGTTACGATAACTCTACGTTTCCTTCGACAGGAAGCCCATTGGTCTATTTCCCCATCTTTTGACTGTCGATTTCAATCACCGTGTGAACATTCCCTCTAGGATAGTAATCTGCGATCACTTTAAGGTGCTTAGGGGCGATTTTGGACTCAAATAGGTTATAAATCTCATTGGCGCTGTTTTCATGCGAAATATGACGATTACGGAACGAATTGATATACAGTTTGATCGCTTTTAGCTCCGCCACCCATTTGTCGGGCGTGTATTCTACATAAATCGTGGCAAAATCGGGATACCCGCTGCGAGGACACAAGCACGTAAACTCTGGGAGTGTTACTTTGACCACATAATCACGCTCGTGTGCGTTGGGCCAAATCTCAAAATCTTTTTCGATGTCGAAATTTTCAACAATAGCTTCGCCGTATTTCATTTTTATTCCTATTTTACTTAAATTGATTGAACCATATTGTAGCTAGTTTGAGTTAAACACGAGTTGTGTCTAAATTTTTTTAAACTCTTATTTGATTGAAATATAGTTGGCATTTATCGCCATTTTCCCAACCGTATATCCTTGGTATTTTCTCTTTAGGACTATAATGGCATTATCTTTATCTCTCAGGCACACAATGGACCAAAAATATACCTCGAAGCTCCACGGTATTGTTACAATTTTACGTTGGCAAATTCAGCGCAAATTTCAAAAGCGTAGCGCACCTTCTTCTTCGTCATTTGTCCACCTATTAGGTACTTTTCCTCAAGAAAATTGCCTCATATGGCACGGTCATGCCACGGTATCATTGCAGTTTAACCGGCAGCATATTATTATCGACCCTGTTTTAAACAATATCCCTTTTTACAAACGCTTTACAGAACTACCTCTAGAAGCTCAACATATCATCCCTGACATTATTGCTCTCACTCACGCGCATTACGACCATTTCGACAGATCCTCAGTGTATGCACTCGTGCACAATAATCCCAATCTCACCGTTGTCGCGCCCAAAGGATTTTGGAGATACCTCAAAAAAATCATCAAAAAAGAGCAATTTGTAGAACTAGCTTTGTGGGAAACAACACGCATTGGGCAAACATCTCTCACCCTAGTACCTGCATTACATTGGAGTAGACGTTCCCCTTTTGATACCAATAAAGCATTGTGGGGAGGATATGTCATTCAAAATGGCGCTCATTGCGTCTATCATAGCGGAGATACGGCTTATGGTGAACACTTCAAAGAGATTGGAGAGAGATTTAAGATTACTGAAGCGTTTTTACCCATTGGCGCCTACGCTCCACGAGAAATCATGGAAGTCAATCACACCAATCCACCCGAAGCACTCCAAGCCTGTAATGATTTGGGTGCTAAGATCATGATTCCCATCCACTATGGGACATTTGCTCTTTCGGATGAACCACTGGATGAACCATTGCAATGGTTCAATGACCTCATCCAAACGAATATATATCCGTTTATTCCCAAAGCGCTGGAAATTGGAGAGGTTTATTTTTTGAGCGTCAAATCAACTGTCAAATCAACCTGATCACGTACCGTCAAAAACATCATTTTGATAGGCTTAATCCCAAAATCGGTCATCTTTAACATTCCTTTGGCTTTAATCGTGACCTTAATAGCGTCTGCAACAATAATAGCATCAAAGCTCAATTGCTTCGTGGTGCCATGAAGCTTCATGCTGCCTTTAAGGGTATAGCTGTCGCCTCCTTTGGAAATTACTTCTTTGATATCAAATACTGCAACACCAAACGTCCCTGTTTCCAATGTCTCACGCATATGTTTGTCACGATCCTTGTTGTCGCTGACAAGATCTATCATAGATGCACTGACACTGCCATCCAAGCTTTTAATCTCATTTCCCATCGTTAATCCAGAAATGATTTTTTTTGTCACTGGATCAATAGTGCTATCTCCAAATACTTCTGTGTGTGCCTTAACACTACCCGATTCAAAACTAAGTGCTCCTGCCCACATCGATGATGCTAAAACCATCACCAAAAATACCTTTTTCATACGCTCACTCTCCTTAAATAATATGGATAACCCACCAAAAACATCGCACCAACAATACCCGACAACCACAAATAGTGCTCTAATGCAATAAAGTTTGCTGCCGATGCAGCAATCCACCCAACCCCTATCATAGCAATAGCGATAGCTCGAACGCTCTTCATTTGTATCAATTCTCGAAATACCAACACATTATAATACGAAATTGCGATCGGATAGACAATAGCTAGTAACAAAGGTTGATGGGTATAGTATGCCGCATAACTGCCAACAAATAATCCAAAAATCGTCCAACCGCTTCGCATCAATGGTTTACCGTACAGATATGCCAAATGAACTCCCAATAAATGTGCAACAATAATCAAAAGAGTATGTTGACTCCAAATATCCATTGCGCCCGATCTACTCAACGTCTCAAACAGCGCTGAATCGGCAAAAATCCATAGCATCATCATCGCAATCATGGACCAACGCAATGGAGGCTCCTTGCGAGCTCTCATATCCCCAAGAGTGGAGAAATACAAAGTGATAATTGATACAAACGGCAAAATAACGGCAATACTGCCTCTACTCCCATACGGATATGTGTATAACGCCGTTCCTATAGCGTAAGCAATGGCCAATCCGATGGAGAGCTTTGCAACCCCTTGCTCCCTAAACGCAAACAATAAAAGTGGCGTAGTGTATCCTACTACAAACCCTAACACAAAAATCATCCCCAGTGAATAGTTGGGATAAAACCACGACACCATCACTTGAGCCACAAATAAAAAATAGAGTTCCACCTTAATCCCGTGATGCTTCCAATACGCACAGAGCATTGCCCCCACAATACCACCAATAGGGAGTGGATACAAATCATGGATATGAGAATCAAACGCCCCCACGACTCCCGTTTGAGCGATGAGAAGATAATATAACAGTTGTGAACTTAACACCAAAACGAGCAGATTCATTTACGCAACCACAAAAAATAGATCATCGCAAACGAGGCATCATACACTGCAATCAAAAGTGCCAACTCGTCCAAAATCCCTGCCATAAAGAGGGCCGCAAATGCGCTCGCAACCACAAAGCGTATAAGTGCACTTAACGATGCCATGATGTGTTCATGGTCATGTAATCCATACCAATGAATCATCCCCGTACCGATCACAAATGCAAATATGACGTATTCATAGGTTCCACTAAACGTAAATCCTAACATCCCAAAGAGCCATCCACCCAAGAGCAGAAGCATCAAACCACCAAGAGCATCCCCTAAAAATCCTGCCCAATGATACATCTGCAAGGGCATTAATGTTTTAGCGCTTTGAATGACATTGAAAACCAGCACTTTTATAACCAGCATTACCAGCGCAAATCCAAAAACAACCCGGCCAATGAGCCATCCGTTTACATCTCCACTCACCATCCCAGCCTCTATGAGTCCCGCTACGCTCAAAACCCCAGCCATGAAAACCATGAGAATGGTCCAACCCCACGCCATCATTGTATTAAAAACTTTGGGCAACAGGTGTTGTGCAATCGAAAATGCCATAAATGCTACACCCAATCCCATGGCGATATGAGCATGTCCTACGACCAAATCATTACGATGGATCAACTCTCGAAGCTGTGGGACAAAAAGGATATTGCCTTGAATATCCACAAATACAAACGCCAAAACAGAGAGCACCAAGAAGGGGCTATTTTTGAGTGTCACACCTGCATCTCGCAACCATACCCACAACAATGGCACATACAAAAAGGTGAGATACTGATAAAACCACTCTTCGTTATAACTAAGGCTATGAAAAAAGTTGCGCGTAATCAACGATGCACCATACCCCACCAAAGGGACAATCCAAAGCCAATGATGACGAGGAATAAAAAGCTTCGTTGCGTGCAGTTTGATAAGCAAATAATAAATGGGGATAAGGGTAAAACTCATCCCAAGTGTGTTGTCCCCATGAGGTCCTATAAGCGTTTTTTCCACTTGGCCATATTGAGGATTCATGAGCACTATCAGAGCGATGGGTGCCGCAATAACTGCCAAAAGCGATACATTTACCCATACAGGACGTTTACTATAACGACGCAAGGCATCCAATAGTGCCAAAAGATAAAAAACACCGCTAAATGCCAGTAAAAAATTGAGTTGATACGGAAAGTCATAAAATGGTAATCCACGGGTATTGCCAAACAGTATTGCCATGCTCATAAAGAGTAAAAACACGTTCCATACGACAAAATAACGTCCCAAGTGTCGTAATCCTTTGTCACTCAAAACCCCCTCTTTTTCAAACAGCGCAAACGGCAACAGCGAGAGGATGAGGGGGATAGTGCCATACAACATCTGTGAAATATGCAGCGAGCGAGCACGATCAGGACTTAAAAGACTCATTGAACTATCAAGCCCAACCATTTGACCACCAAATAAAAAGCCAGCCCCCAATCCTAGAATGAGCCAAAACAGTAAAAGCGAGAGATTATTTTCGAGAAATTTTGACAATTTTTCCATCCTCCATCTCAATGATTATGTCTGCATATTCAGCAATTTTTTTATCATGGGACGCTACCACAAATCCTGTCCCTTCGGTAGCAAAACGCTTAAAAAGCTCATAAACCATAATAGCATTTTTTGTGTCCAGATTGCCCGTAGGCTCATCCGCAAAAACAACACCAGGGGCATTAACCAGCGCTCTAGCGATCGCTGCGCGCTGCCGCTGCCCTCCTGACACCTCATCACTGTATCGACGTGAGAGCTTTTCAATCCCCAGAGCCTCCATCAAAGGCTCGATAGCACTGGGCTCCATTGCCCCTAATGCTATATTTTCACGCAATGTCAAATAAGAGATGAGATAGTGAAACTGAAACACAAAACCGATTTTTTTGCGTCGAAACTCATCAATATTTCCCCATTGCGCCACTGTTTTATCATCAAAAAACACCTCACCGCTTGTAGGATTTAGTAATGTAGACAAAATAGAAAGCAATGTCGTTTTTCCACTCCCACTCTCTCCGATGATGGCTACAAATTTACCCGATTCTAGAGAAAGTGTCACGTCATTAAGTACACACTCATCACCATAATAATGAGTCAAATGGTTTGCCGTGATTTTCATGCCCCACCCCTCACGATGAGCGTCATGGGATCAATGCGTGACGCATATAAGGCAGGCAACAATGTCCCTACAACCGCCATGAGCAATGACACTATAAATACATTGAGCACTAAGGCAAAACTTATTTCACCATTGATATATCCCTGAAACTTATCCACATGCTCAATTATTTCCAAGACTCCCAACGATACTCCTAGCGCCACTGCAAATGCCAAAAGCGCCACAACAAGCGTTTCAACTACCAGCTTACCTATGATGCTCCACGATGACAATCCCAATGAGCGCATAATTCCAAATTCCGATTTTCGTTCATTGACCACCATACTCATCATGCTCACAATCCCCAAAATTCCCATTAAAAATGCCATTGCTCCAATCACATCAGAACTGGTTTTAATGATTTTGAACTGATTATAGGAATCGATGAAGCTATCCGTCGTCTTGGCCTCAATATCTCCATCAAGAGCGTTTATTTTTGCCACTACTGCACTACTTTGACCTAAATCATCCAAAGAGATCAAGAAAATAGAGGCGCTTTTGTGAAACAATTCCCCAGCATCGTCCAAGCCCATCACGACACCACCGTCCTCAAATCCAATACGACTTTTGAACACACCACTCACCGCAAAAGTTTTTTTGGAGACCACTATGCTTTTGGGAGATTTGAGCGACTCATATATCTTGGACCCCAGTATCACCTCGCCGGATCTGGGATAGACTCCCGACGAGAGTGTATAGCTATCATATCGATTGTCACTAACACCATAAATAGCAACAATGGGGAGCTTGTCTACAGGTGACGCCCCCAGTATCAAAGCACTGGACTCTTTAACTCCTGTAAACGTGGCAACAACATCACTCATGGAGCGGTTAATATCACTAAAAAAAGTATCAGCAATCCCTTTTTGAGTGACAATAATATCCCCATCGGTCTTAAGCATCGAACTGTACATGCTCACCACGCCACCTGAAATGGCACTAATGAGAAAAATCATCGAGATAGAAACGGTCATACTCATAAAAATAAGCGCTGTTTTAAAACGATTTTTACGTAACGCCTTAAGAGCAATAATCACTTTTCAATCGCCGCTTTAAGCTCTGCCGCTGTTTCGACAAACTCTATTTGTGTCAAAAAATTGCCCCGAAATTTCATTACCGTAATTTTATCCTCCTGTATAGGAAAACGCAATCCTTGCTCTTCGTCTCGAATCAACAAAACAGTATGGGGATATTTACGCATTTTAGGCAAGGCAAATGTTTCAGTAATAAAGTTGGGCATTTGAGAGATATCCGCAACGAACCCTGCACTGTTCTTTTTCAAATACTCTTTTCCCGAAGCCAATAAAAATTCGTTGACCGTAGCCCCAGTCTCTTTTTCAAATGCCATTACAAGCGTTTTTGGCATCACTTTCATAGTCACTTTTTTCCCATGTTGGTCACTCAAACTCAATGGAGAAACTGACTGACCAATTTTATAGGGAGCAGACATCAACGACATTGCCAAAAGAGCACATGCAACAATTTTTTTCATATTCAACTTCCTTATACTTTATAATATCTAGAAGTATACGAGAAAAATGGCTAATTGTGAGTAAACAAAAGCATTTTATTTATGCTTAATGGTTGCCAATTCTTTTCGAACCTCTTTATGCTGATTGTACGTAAGGGCAAACTTTTCATTCATGATTTTATCCAAATGATTCATTTCAGTAAGTGTAATGCCTAGAGGATCTTTTTTTTCTATTTTTAACACACCGTTAATCAGGCTAATATTATCGAGTTTTTTAGCACTGTGTCGCGCAAAATAGGTCATAAAATAGCCGCCAACATGATCTTTTTCAATCCCCACTATCACTCTTTTGGCACCCGAACCCTCAAAACTGTACGTCGGAGCAATTTTCATAAAATCCTCAATACTCACATAGCCCACATATATTTTAGTATAAATATCATGGTAACGCTGCGTATCGTTTTTACGGAAAAAATCCCAATCCACCAACCCTTTTGCACGAAGCGAATGAGCTATCCACGACAACGTTGCATAGTATTTAAATGAGGCGATTTTAATATCCTCGGCGTGAGTAATCTTGTCACTTTCAACACGGACCATGGGTTTTTTTGGAGCATTGGAGGCTAGTTTTTCTAACAAATGTGCTGCGCTATAGGGTTGTGTAAACCATACCGAAGCATACGGAGGCAACTCGTTAGTTCCTGTAGCACCCTCATTGAGCACCAACACTGAACGAACATTGTAACGAGGAAACAGCACTTCTAAAAGTGCCCGTTTTTTTCGTAACCGCTTTTTGAGATTAGTGGCGGATTTAACCAGTGTCATCTCCATAAAATAAAGCTCTTTGTCCGTAAACAACAATCCGTCAAACTCCCCTATCTCTTTGTGGCGTGCACGATAGACAATCTGACCTTTCCAGCTCACCGATAGTGTGTCTTTTTGAGCATGCGTACGACTTTTGTGCGGGCCTTTTATGATAAAACTCTTAATTTGAGGTTCATTAGCAGCATATCGAAGCAATTTTTCGTAGATATAATTTTCATACACCTCTCCCTCAAACGATCTAAACGAGCTAAGATATGCCTCGTCCTCAATAGTCATACCTTGGTTTTTAAGTGAAAGGAGATGGTTAATATTATAATCGTAATACAGAAGATTATCACCCAAATCGGCATCGCCGTTAGGAATGATAGTAGAATTGATGGTAAGCACAAGGAGCCTTTGAAGTTTAAATCACGGGCACGTTCTTAAACACCCATCGTATTTTAGCGAAAAAACTCGTGTTACGCACCTCTAAAAGGCTCAAAAAAAATCTATTTTTCCTTACTCTCCTAAATCGACTTCTATACCCATGATAATCCATTTAAACAATGAATATCATATCCCTCTTTTATCTCTTCTTTTGCTCACTCTTGATACACTTTGAGTATGAAACCGTATGTCCCCACTGATGACCAAATCCGTACTCAGTTTGTCAGTTCGCTGATGAATTATTTTAAAATCGATGAAGATGTATTCTTACGCTCTCATATTGATGAATTAATCCGTCCTATTCCAGCATCACGCTACAGTGAGTTTTTACGCCGGCTTTCCAGCGGAGACTTTGCCTACAAAACAGGTGTTGAAAAAATTTCTCTTGTGGCCCATGAGCTTTATGAAAACTTACGCTCACCTCTCGAAATTGAAGCCCACGGACGTACCCAAAAACTCACCACCTTGATGTACGATTTACGACGACAAATTAGTGAAACCAAAGATGGAGAAATAAGTGCCTCTCAACGGTTTGAAAATGTCCGATTTAGCACCATTAAGCATCCTGATTTATCTCAAAATCTCTTGGATTCACTCGATATTGAAGTTGTTAAAATTCTCACCAAAAAATGGATTTATGATCATATAACAGACGATCGTGGACTTTTTGAAATCAAGGTTTTTAAAATATATCTCTCACAGCTTCTCGATCTTGAACGAAATTCCCAGCAAAGCGCAATCTCCTCTGCTACTCAAAAAGTTCTGTGCCGATGATAACTCTACCTCTAGCTTTTATTGATCGTGCTGATCTTACCTTGCTTCAGAGAGCCCTTCTTCCTCTTATTGTACGTCATTCATTGATCTGGGGGGAGAAACCAAAAACCCTTAATGCACCATTTTTATCCGAAATTCTGCGCCATAGCATACGTGAAGTAGTGAGTGCACTGGACGATTTGATCGCTAAAAACATCCTTATTATGGTTCATGAAAAAACACATGAGGGGGTCATGCGCTTGTATGCCCTAGCCCCTCTTACCTCTATCCCTTCATACACACAGTTAGCACTTAGCTCACAGTATAGCGATAATAACTATTACATCAATCTCTCTAACGAAACCCTAGAGAATCTCCATACATATGCTCTTGAGGCGTGTGATCGTGAAGGAATTAGCCACTCTATCTTTGAAGACTTTCATCTTCACCAGAGAACCCAAAATCATCGTTCTTTTGATTGGAATGCTGAATTTGAAAAATGGCTTCGTAAAGAAATATCACAAAATTCTCGCCTCCTACTTCCAGCAACCAGTCAAGACAAGCCTTCTCAAGAACATATTGAGATGACCCACTATTTTATACGTAAGCTTGGATCTATTGACCCACAATTTCAAGAACCAAACACTGAAAAATCGTTGAGTGCATGGATACGTCAGATTCAACACCTTGATGAAGTACAGGGATATTCAATTTTAGAGATAAAATCGGGAATTGATTGGCTCTTTAGTGCCAAAGGAGATTGGTTTAGACCCAACGTCCCAGATGCCTTCCATCTGACTAAACACTTCAAGCGCATTATTTCTAATACTCGCAGTTTCCGAGATGGGACAACCAAACTTCCTGATGGTGTCAATATTTTTGATATTATAGGACGGGACTAACTACAGCCTCTACACGCGTTTTTTCACTTCTCTTATCTATATAACCTCAAAACGCACTTGATTCTCGCTCAAACCACCCCTAATGAGCTCGTTATAGATAGAAGTGGCGCGTGCTTGTGAAAACTTTTGCGCGGTAGGGTATTTAGCCGCCAATCTTTTGAGTGCAACACTGTCTTGAAACACTCCGATAAGTACTTTTCCAAGGCTCATTATTTTGATACACCATTATCCTTATTTTTGTATGCGTATGATTACTCCGAAAGTGGAATAACTTTTTCCAGATAGTTTCCTGATCGATAATTGATTTTAAGTTGTTGTGCCAACACATCACTTTGTTCACTTTCCAATGTTCCTATCCACGTAGATGCCCCGCAGAGATGGGCGGAAATATTAAGTCCATGGAGAATGTTTTGATAATTTTCTTCATTGATATGGCGTGCATAAACTGAATCAAAACGTATTATATCGATATGAAATTCTTTGAGATACATCATTGTATTGTGGTTGCTGCCGTATTTATCCAGCCCTATTTTATAGCCAACTGCTCGATATTGTCCTAGTTGTTCACTAAATCGTTTCATTTGAGGAAAATATTCTTTTTCATCAAACAATAAAATAAGTTTATTTTTAGCCTTTGGAAACTGCTGTAACAATTCTAGTGCCGTATTAAAAAACAATCCATTTCGCAATGTTGCTGCAGAGAAAATAATGGCATATTTTTTATCATCTTGCGCGGATAATGAGATAATGCTTTCTAAAATAAGTTCTTCGTATTGTCGTATTTTTCCCAAACGATTCAGTAAAGGTACAAAATGACTTTGATGAATAAAGTTTCCATTATCATCTATGAGTTTAAAATGTGTTTCATAAAAAACATCTCGATCACCAAACACTTTTTGTGCAGCGATGGAGAGTTTTTTCATCTCTAATGCCTTGAGTACGGACTTTTCCAATTGAGCTGGCGATACACTTTCCATGTCAGGATTATTTTCTTTTTCCTTGTTAGCATACAAAAGTTCATACAATCGAATTACTATCTCTTCATATTTTTTAATAGCCTTAGTATCCATTAATACACACGAAAGATGCACTTCTATCTCTTTGGTTAAGGTATTTTTATATTTAGCCAAAAACAATTCTAACAGAGTGCTGTTTTCACTTTTTTCTCCACGCAACATCACAATCATATCGCCACCTTTATAGCGACATATTGGGAGATTTTTTATCCCTTTTAAGAAAAAAAACTCATTGATTGTTTTTATGGTTTCATTGAGAACTAAATCTCCATTTTTAACTCCATATTGTTCATTAATGGAGGTTAAGTTATCTACACTTATCATCATTATGGTTCGTATTTTATGTCTATACCATGAATAAAACAATTTTTCAAAATAATCATTGGTAAAGGTGTGGGTTAAGGGATCGGTTATTGTTTCATAGGCGCTTTGGTTGATTAAAAAAAAGAGATAATATACTCCCATTGCCAACAATATAAAAGTGAGAAAAATAAATGAGGTTAGAGAGGCCTCAGGTTGTAAAATTAAGAGAAAAACAGAAACAATACTCAACAAAAAGATAGGCAACCCCATTCGTAACGCTAACACAAAACGGTGTGAACGTTCTTTTTGCTGGGTATAAAAAGTCACTTTTATATATCCAGATGTTTAACGTCTTTTGCGTGAGTTTCAATATAGTTACGTCGAGGTTCTACTTCATCTCCCATAAATAATGTAAATGACTCACTTGCAGCTTCTGCATCATCTACGGTGATACGTAATAGAACACGATTTTCTGGTGTCATAGTGGTTTCCCAAAGTTGTTCTGGATTCATTTCCCCTAGACCTTTATAACGTTGAATATACGATCCCTTCTTTGCAAAATCAGTGATAGCTGTGAGTATTTCCAACAAATCACCTTGAATTGGCAAATTCCAATCTTGAATTTTTTGGAAAATAAAGTTAGCTTCTGCAAAATGTGGAGAACTGAATAAATCGTCGTTGACATGTAATTCTTCTAAACCCCCATTGGTTTGCACAAACAAGTGCATATCCTCGTCATTCACACTTTTAGACAAGATATTATATCCCCGTGATTTGAGAAAATCCTCAACAGGGGCATACATTTGTGTAAGAGGCAACGCAACAATATCACTGTTTTCAATGAAATAACGGATTAAATCTACCAATGCATAACGGCGTTCAAGAGCATCAAGTGTTCCACGGTAGTGATCTACCATTTTGAAAAATGATATTAAATCATTACTTCCAACATTGAGATTTTGTTCTTCTAAAATTTCAATTCCATTCTCAATCAAAAATGCATTCATAACGCTGTCATTTTTAAAGTAAATCTCTTTTTTCCCTTTTTTATAACGGTAAAGCGGTGGTTGTGCTAAATAAAGATATCCATTTTCAACAATTTTAGGAAGATAACGGAAAAAGAATGTGAGTAACAATGTTTGAATATGACTACCATCGACGTCAGCATCGGTCATAATAATAACTTTATGATAACGAAGTTTATCTTCATTAAATTCTTCACCAATTCCACAACCAAGAGCAGTAATCATATTGGTTATTTCTTCAGATTTTAGGATTTTATCCAATCGCGCTTTTTCAACATTTAGAATTTTACCTTTGAGTGGCAAAATTGCTTGGAAAACACGGTCACGTCCTTGTTTGGCTGAACCACCCGCTGAGTCCCCTTCCACTAAATACAATTCACTTGCTGCTGGGTCTTTACTTTGACAATCGGCAAGTTTTCCTGGAAGCGTACCAACCGTCATTGCATCTTTACGACGAGTTAGCTCACGTGCTTTTTTTGCCGCTTCTCTTCCTCGTGCAGCCATAAGAGCTTTTTGAACAATAGCTTTGGCTTGGAGAGGGTTTTCTTCAAAATACTTCGTTAAACGCTCATAAGTTGCTTTTTGAACCAAGGGGCGAACATAAGTATTTCCAAGTTTTCCTTTGGTTTGTCCTTCAAATTGTGGTTCAGGAACACGTACAGAAACAACACAAATAAGCCCTTCTGAAACATCCTCACCTGTAAGTGGGACATCTTTTTCTTTAGCATTACCATTTTGTTTGTTATAGTTAGAGATAACACGTGTTAGTCCCGCACGAAATCCAGCTTCATGAGTTCCGCCATTGGGAGTATTGATATTATTGACAAACGTATAGGTTTTATCATCATAACTGTCATTATACATGATAGCAATATCCATCTCAATATCTTCCGCTTTTTCATTAAATTCGTATGGAGTAGCTACTACTACTTTTTTATTCATATCGGTTACAAATTGAGTAATACCGCCTTCAAAATGGTAAGTATTATCTGCACCGTTACGCTCATCTTTGAATTTTATAGTAATACGAGGATTGAGATATGCTAATTCTTTGAAACGTTTAGCAAGATAGTCGTATTCAAAGGTTACTGTTTCGGTAAAAATAGAGGGATCTGGGGAAAACTCAATCGTTGTCCCTTTTTTACGGCTTGTCCCAATAACAGCAAGAGGTTCTTGAGGAATACCGCATTTGAAATCTTGTTCAAAAATTTGACCTTCACGGTGAATAGTCATTTTGAGGTCAGCAGAAAGTGCATTAACAACTGATACACCTACCCCGTGTAGACCACCGGAAACTTTGTAGGTATCTTTATCAAATTTTCCACCTGCATGTAATACAGTCAAAACGACTGTTGCAGCTGAAATTCCTTCACCAGGATGAATATCAGTAGGAATCCCACGACCATTATCGCTGATGATTGCCGTTCCTGTTTTTGTTAGTGTTACATTAATGGTATCACAATGACCGGCCATTGCCTCATCGATAGAGTTATCAACGACTTCATAAATAAGATGGTGAAGACCTCGATGACCTGTATCACCAATATACATTCCGGGGCGTTTTCGAACTGCCTCAAGACCTTTGAGGACTTTAATATTGCTGGCGCCGTAATTTTCCATATATTTCTCGCTTTTTGCGTGTTTAATGGGTTTATTTTAGCGCAAATAAGTTAAAAAGAAGGTTTTAAATCACAATCGGCATTACAATGGTTTTAAAGTCTTCACTTTTAAGAACAAAGGGTTGATTAGATTCATTGGCTTCAAGTGTAAAATCATTGGTAGTAATTTGACCTAAAAAATCAAGAATATAACGACTGTTGATAGCTAATATAAAAGGTGATTCAAAACCATTGTTGATTTCGATAGTGGTTTTTGCTTCGATATTGTCATCACTAAGACTTTCAAACAGAATAGAATCATTAGTAAATGTAAGTTTTAAATCATTTGAAATAGTAGTGATTTGTTTTATTGCAGAGACAATAATGGCTTTAGGTAAAACAATTGTTTTACTACATTCTTTTGGGATGATACGATTATAATCAGGGAATTTACCATTGATAAGTTTAGTAAAAAACAAAGAATTTTCAGATTTTAAAATTAAATAGGTATTGTCATAAAAAATTTCAATATTATTGGGAGAGAGTTTTTGTATTTCAATAATTGCTTTTTTAGGGACAATAATAGAGAGTTCTTCTTCATTATTGTTTTCTAGGTGTACTAGTGCTAAACGACGAGTATCAGTAGAAACAAAATTTATTTGATTTGATTTGATGTCAATAAGAGCACCATTGAGTTCAAATTTAGGATTATTTGTATCGGTAGAAGGGGTTATTTTTTTAAGGGATTCTATAAGGATTTGAGAATTTAGAACAATACTTGGCTTATCATCTATAGAGGGAAAGTTAGGAAATTCATTGCTTTTAAACGTAGGTAGTTTGAAGTTTGATCGTTTTTGACGAATATGAAGATTTTCTTTGATTAATTCTAATTCTAATTCTTCATCTTTTAAAATACGGATAATATCTAATAGTTTTTTTCCATTTGCAGTGAATGATCCTGGTTCTATTACTGTATGAGCATGGGTTTGAAGAGAGAGACCAATTTCAAAATCAGTAGCACGTGCATCTAATATTCGTCCATCTGTTGAAAGACTAATATGAGAAGTGATTTGTGAAGAATCTTTTTTTTCTAAGAAAGGTTGTAAGTGAAGTAAAATATTTTCTAAAATGGTTTTTTCAATGGTCATTTTCATAAGAGTCCCTTTTTATTATATTATATTAGTAAATTGTAATAGTAGTAGTAAGGGGGGGTGAATGTGTGAAAACAGTCATTTTGTCCCTTACTACAGGTGATAAAACGGTGTGAAGAACTTTTTGATTTCATTCACACGTTTTCACATATACGAAATTATAGCTTTTTTTTATCGATGTTAGGCACTTTTTGTGTTAAACCCAAAAAATGGTAAGGAGTAATTTTTTTTTGTTCTTCTCTAAAACTATAAAAATATAGTTTTGAGGGGATTAATTTGGATTTTTTATTCCATTGTCATAACAGATATTTTATTGGAGAGTTCATCGACTTTGACTTTGAAATCCTCGTCATTTTTCATCATTTCATGGATTTTTTTCATAGTATGACTCACTGCTGTATGATCTTTCATCCCAAAATAATGGGCAAGCTGGGGCATTGAATTGGGGGTGAGGTTACGTGAAAGGTAAATAGCAACACGTCTGGCATACACAATACCGCTATTTCGACTTTTAGAGCGTATTTCACTTGCTTTTACGTTGAGTTCTTTGGAGACAATATCGACGATAGTATCAATGGTAATATTAAGCCGTTTTTCTGCTATTTGTTCTTTGAGGACATTACGGGCAAATTCGATATTGATATCTACTCCCATGAGTTGAGAATAAGCATTAAGTTTAGAAAGTATTCCCTCTATCTCACGAGTATTATTTTCGATAATTGTAGCGACGTAATTAATAACATCACGATCAAGCTTAACACGGCTAATCTCACATTTTTTATGAATAATTTCGATTTTTGTTTCAAGCTCTGGAGGTTGAATGTCAGCTACTAATCCCCACTCAAAACGGCTTTTGAGACGTTCTTCGAGACCTGCTATTTTTTTTGGATGTTTATCGGAAGTTATAATAATTTGTTTGTTTTCATTACGTAAAGCTTCAAAGGTATGGAAAAATTCTTCTTGAATTTGGTTTTTACCACTCAAAAATTGTATATCATCGATAAGTAACAAATCACATTTACGATATTTATCTTTGAATCTTTCCATGGTATTATTGTGAAGATGGCGGACGAAGTCATTGAGAAACTGTTCAACTGAAGTATAGATAACTATTTTTCCTGCAGCTTGCATAACATTACCCACTGCTTGCATAAGGTGTGTTTTTCCTAAACCCACTCCCCCATAAATAAAGAGAGGATTATAGACAATACCGGGTTTTTCGCTCACATTTTTACTGGCAACGTAGGCAAAGTTATTAGATCCACCTACAACGAAGTTATTAAAAGTATAGGAGGGGTTAAGAAGGGCTAAGGGTGGACGCTCACCTACGTGTTGTTGTGGTATTGTAATATTTGAAGATGATGGTTTGGTTTTAGTTATCCCTACACTAATAGTGACAGTTGATTTTATCCCTGTTTTGATTTCAAACAGATGTGATATTTTATCAGCGTATTTTGTTCGTATCCAGTTAGCTATGAGAGGATTGGGGACATTAAAAACTGCTAAATCACTTCGAGACTCTTGGATATTGAATTTGAGTTGTTTAATATAGCGTTGATAATCTACTTCATTAATCTCATTTTTGAGCATTTGTAATATAGTTGTGCCAATTGAGTTCATTGTATATTTCCATGATGTGAATAACTTATTATGATTATAGCAGTATTTGCCTATAATAGGGGATTAAATGTAATGTGAATAGCTTTATTCACTCTGTGAACAAGGAATTATTAGATGACAATATTAGGAATTGACCCAGGAACACGAAATTGTGGATACGCTCTTATACGTATTGAGGGACAAAAATTTCGTCTTATTGAAGCGGGATTAATAAAAATCAAAAGCGAAGGTTTGCAACATCAAATCCCACAAATGGTTGAGGCACTTGAACAACTTTTTAAACAATATACTATCAATGAAGTAGCTATGGAGGATATTTTCTATGCCCATAATCCCAAAACTGTTTTGAAGCTAGCACAGTTTCGTGGAGCTATTATGCTTAAACTTTTACAAGAGCATGGTGAGTTTGCAGAATACACTGCATTGCAAGTCAAAAAAGCTTTGACCGGAAAAGCAAAAGCTGCCAAAGAACAAGTGGCATTTATGGTAAAACAGATTTTGGGTATAACTAAAGAGATAAAGCCATTGGATATTACCGATGCGATGGCAGTAGCTATTACGCACGGACAACGTGTTCGATTAGAGATGGGAAAAAAGCTTTAGGGGAAACAATATTAGAGATGAGGTAAAACGGTCAACACACCAGGAAGACCGTTTAGAATTGAAGTGTATCTAAAGAGTCTTATACGAGCTTAAATTATTCTTTCCAAAATAAAAATATTTAAAAAACTTTATAAATTGTGGTTAGATGTGTAATATTCACATAGTGAGTGAAGTGTGAATGAAAATGCTATTTTTTTCATTTTTTATACACTAAATCCAAGTCATTTCAGAAATATTTTAGATAAATTTTGACTGAAATATAGGATTGTTAATGTTGACTAAAATCCCTAATATAGGCTATTTCATTGCTATATTGAAGAATAAATTGCATTTCAGTTTGAATTAAGTGAATTTTATAAAAAGTTATTCACATTGATAACTCCTATTGTATATAATACCGTTCGCCTTGAGCTTTTCGAAGGGAGTTTTGTTCATGCTTCGACAGGCACACCACGAACGAAAATATAGATTATGAAATATCAATAATAGAATTATTTTTCAACCCCATTGATTCAAAACAAGTGCTACTAAAATCTTCTTGAGAGATGATATGAAATCGGACATTATTGTAGTGAAATTCTAAACTGTTTGCATGAAGTAGGAGACGGGTAGATTTACTTTTTTCTAATCGTTCTTCGGGGGTAATTACCTTATCTAAAAACTTCACTACGTCCTCAAATGCTTGACCATAAATAGGATCACCAACGATAGGATGTTTCACGTGAAACAAATGAACTCGAATTTGATGAGTACGACCTGTTAGGGGAGAAGCTTCTACCATAGTCATATTAAGCTCTGGAAAGAAGCGCAAAGGTCTAATAATTGTTTGGGATGATTTTCCTCTCTCGTCTACGTGAACAATCATCCGCACCATAGTATCACTACTCTCTTCACGCAACAATGGTTCATCAATAAACAACTCGTTTTCGACATGACCATGTACTAGTGCCAAATAGCGTTTGGTGATTTTACGATTTTCAAACAATAGCTTGAGGGTTGTTCCAGACTTGGTATTACGTGATGCTAAAACCAATCCACTTGTCTCTTGATCAATACGATGAGCGACATTGGCATTTGACCCAAAGCGATACTTTATTTCATCGCTAAGAGAGTAGGGTGTAGTTCGATTTTGAGGATGTACCAGCAAACCACTGGGCTTATCATAGACGGCAAATTCTGGAGCAACAAAGAGTGGATCTAATCCTAGTGTCATTGCTTCAAATATAATGAGTTCAAAATCTCCTTGGATCACTCGTGCTTGATTACACATTGGGATGCCATCTTGTGACAGTCGTCCTTTTGCGATAAGACGATGCGCTTCACTTTGTTTAATTCCACATTCGTGTATGAGAAAAAGAAACGCTTTTTTAGGAGTAGGGCAATGTAGGCGACGGGTAACAAATGGCAATTTAATTCCTTTTTAGGAGTGGTTGGATAGACTATAATTATTAATACAATGCGCATTTTAGCACATATAAATAGGAGCTGATAATGGTTGATCGTTACGCTAGAGAAGAGATGAAAAGCAAATGGAGTATCCAAGCAAAATATCAAGCATGGTTGGATGTTGAAAAAGCAGTTGTAGTTGCATGGAATAAATTGGGCCTTATTCCTGATGAGGATGCTAAAAAAATAGTAGACAACGCAGGTTTTAGTGTTGAGCGTATCGATGAAATTGAAGCCGTAACTAAACATGATTTGATTGCTTTCACTACATCGGTTTCGGAAACACTAGGCGAAGAGAGTCGTTGGTTCCATTATGGAATGACCAGTTCTGATACAGTAGATACTGCTGTGGCATTACAAATGCGTGACTCATTGGCACTTATCATTGATGATGTAAAAATGGTAATGGAGTCGATTAAAGTTCGTGCCATAGAACACAAGATGACATTGATGGTGGGACGTTCACACGGTATTCATGGTGAGCCTATCACGTTTGGTTTGGTGTTGGCTGTTTGGTACGATGAGATGGCGCGCCATTTGCTTAATCTTGAACAAACAATGGATGTTATTGCCGTGGGTCAAGTATCGGGTGCAATGGGTAACTTTGCTCACGCTCCGTTAGAACTCGAAGAGTATACGTGTGAGGCGTTAGGACTTAAACCAGCTCCTGCATCTAACCAAGTTATACAGCGTGACCGTTATGCCCGTTTGGCTTCAGCGTTAGCACTTATGGCGAGTTCCATTGAGAAGTTTGCGGTACAAGTACGTCATTGGCAACGCACCGAAGTATATGAGTGTGAGGAATATTTTGCAGTAGGACAAAAAGGCTCTTCGGCAATGCCTCACAAACGTAATCCAATTTTGACCGAAAATATAACAGGGTTGGCACGTATGGTTCGAGCGTATGTAATGCCCGCTATGGAAAACGTAGCGTTATGGCATGAACGTGATATTTCTCACAGCTCAACGGAGCGTTTTTGGTTACCAGACAGTTTTGTTACGAGTGATTTTATGCTTCACCGTTTTAACAGTGTTATATCCAAGCTCGTAGTTTATCCTGAAAATATGATGCGTAATCTCAACCTAACAGGAGGTTTGGTTTTTTCTCAGCGCATACTTCTAGAACTTCCTCTCAAAGGTGTTAGCCGTGAGGACGCCTACCGTATCGTTCAGCGTAATGCGATGAAAGTTTGGGAAGGATTACAACAAGGAAAAAGTGCTACTAATGAAAATAACGAAAGTTTGTATTTACAATATTTGTTGGCTGATGAAGAACTAGGTCTTAGCTTGAATGAAGAAGCAATACGCGAGTGTTTTAATTTTGATTATTACACCAAAAATGTTGATAAGATTTTTGCACGAGTCTTCCATTGATGTTATACATTAAAACGAACAAGTCCGTTTTAATAGCAGGGACAAATGTCCTTGCATCACCCTCTAAAGCTACGAAAACTTTTGTTTTTGAGAGTGCACTTTTGGCTCACTATTTGCTTTAAAATCTCTGACTAAAAAAGCATCATACGGCACAAGAATTTCTAAATTTTAGAGGGTATAATACCCCCTTTACAAGAATCGAAAAGGTACAAAAATATGTTAACAATTATCAAACGTAACGGCCGTCGTGAGCCTCTGGATATTACTAAAATTCAAAAATATACTTTTGCGGCCGTGGATGGTCTCGTCAATGTTTCTCAAAGTGAACTCGAAGTAGATGCTCAAATTCAGTTTCGTGATGGGATAACGAGTAATGAGATTCAACATACATTGATCAAAACTGCAGTGGATAAAATCGACATTGACAGTCCTAATTGGACATTTGTAGCGTCTCGATTGTTTTTGTACGATTTATACCACCGTGTTAATGGTTTTACTGGATACGGAAGTTTGCTCTCTTATTTTGAGCGTGGAGAGGCTGAAGGTCGAATTCTTTTGGGACTAAAAGAGAAGTTTGACCTTAAGGTTCTTGAAAAACACATCGTGCCAGAGCGTGATTTGGAATTTAATTATTTAGGTGTTAAAACACTCTATGATCGGTATTTGATTAAAGACCGTAGCGGTGAACCTATAGAGTTGCCTCAACATATGTTTATGGCGATTTCGATGTTTTTGGCCCAAAATGAAACGGATCGCGAAGGGTGGGCTATTAAGTTTTATGACATGATTAGCCAGTTTCAAGTGATGCTTGCAACCCCTACCCTCTCCAATGCTCGCACTACTCGTCATCAGCTTAGCTCATGCTATATAGGAAGCTCACCAGATAATATCGAGGGAATTTTTGATGGCTATAAGGAGATGGCACTTCTCTCCAAGTTTGGTGGGGGAATTGGTTGGGATTGGACCCAGGTACGTGCAATGGGATCATTTATAGATGGACATAAAAATGCAGCGGGTGGAACGGTTCCATTTTTGAAGATTACCAACGACATCGCTATTGCTGTTGATCAGCTGGGAACACGCAAAGGAGCAATAGCTGTTTATCTTGAGCCATGGCACATGGATGTCAAAGATTTTTTGGATGTGAAGAAAAACTCGGGTGAAGAGCGTAGACGCGCTCATGACTTGTTTCCAGCACTTTGGATCAATGATATGTTTATGAAGCGTGTCATCGAAGATGGTATTTGGACAATGTTTGACCCGTTTGATGTTAAAGATTTGTCTGAGTTATACGGTGATGCATTTGAAGCTCGTTATGTTGAGTTGGAAAATGATACTAGCGTTATCAAAGAACATACTAAAGCTAAAGATTTATGGAAGAAAATTCTTACTTCCTATTTTGAATCAGGTAGCCCATTTCTATGTTTCAAAGACAGTGCTAATCGTGCTAATCCCAACGATCATTATGGGATTATACGAAGCTCTAACTTGTGTACCGAGATTTTTCAAAATACTAAACCCAATCATTACCTCATCAAAGTGAAATATGAAGATGGGACATTTGTAACATTTGAAGAAGATGAACTAGTAAAAGTGGACAGTGGTATCGAAAAGCCTGCTAATAAAATAACTGCATTGGATTTTTTGGGTGGACGACCTATTTATATTGTGGAAAAAGAAAAAGTTGATGGGATGACGGCCGTTTGTAATCTGGCTAGCGTTAACCTCTCTCGCATTAACACACGTGAAGAGATTGATCGTATCGTCCCTATCGCTATTCGTGCATTGGACAACGTTATTGATTTGAATTTCTATCCATTGGAAAAAGTTAAACGCACTAATATGCAAAGCCGTGCTATAGGATTGGGTGTTATGGGTGAGGCACAGATGTTGGCAGAGAACAAAATTATGTGGGGAACTCAAGAACATTTTGATAAAATCGATGAAGTGATGGAGGCTGTTAGCTATAACGCCATCAAAGCATCCAGTGACTTGGCGGTTGAAAAAGGGTCGTACGCACAATATGCAGGCTCAAAATGGTCACGCGGAATTATGCCTATGGATCATGCAACTGCCGAAGTAAAAAATCTTGTCGATCGTGGCGGATTGTTCGCGTCATGTTATGATTGGAATGAGTTACGTGAAACGGTGAAGCGTCAAGGGATGCGTAACGGATATCTCATGGCAGTTGCCCCTACGAGTTCGATTTCGATTTTGACGGGGACAACACAAACCATCGAGCCTGTATACAAGCGTAAATGGTTTGAGGAAAACCTCTCAGGACTTATCCCAGTGGTAGCACCTAAGCTATCTCCGGATACATGGGCATATTATACTCCTGCATACGATTTGGATCAGACCATTTTAATCAAAGCAGCAGCTATTCGTCAAAAATGGATAGATCAAGGGCAAAGCCTCAATATTTTTATTACGTTGGACAAGGCTAGCGGTAAATATCTTAATGACATTTATATGCTCGCATGGAAATTGGGACTCAAATCGACCTATTATCTACGATCACA